>NZ_LMOM01000087.1 GCF_001424185.1 Deinococcus sp. Leaf326
CAGGATCAAACTCTCCAAAAAGTGGATTCAACTCAGTCCGGAGACTGGGATTGATCTGTTGATCCAAGCTTGCGCTTGGCTTGCCTCTCAGAGGCTGTACTGCCAGTCCGAAGACCAGCCTGTGGTCTTGCGACCTCTCGAGTCTGGAGTCTTCCGAAGAAAACCGCTCGCACATCCTGTCGGATGTTCCTGCTCTCGCACCCTCTCTTCTGCTTTCATGCTGCTCGCCTCGCTTGAGGCTCAGAAAAGATACCGAGCATCTGCCGATCTGTCAAGCGTCCCGGGTCAAGGTTCATTGAACTTCCGGGGGAGCGCGTACTGCACAGCGGAAACCTGGGATGCGCCGGGCCGGGGCATACTGGGGCATGTTGCGAATAGACGCTGCTGAGATCGTGGTGGCCCGGCTGCCGCTGCGCTTCCGTTTCGAGACGAGTTTCGGGGTGCAGACCGAGAAACTGATTCCGCTGCTCGTGCTACACGGCGACGGTCTGCAGGGCGTGTCGGAGGGCAGCATGGAGCCGGCGCCGATGTTCCGCGAGGAGACGGTCGCGGGGGCCCTGTCCCTGCTGCGAGACGTGTTCCTACCCCGCGTGCTGGGCCGCACCTTCGCCAACCCCGAGGCGCTGGAGGCGGCGCTCGGGACCTTCCGGGGCAACCGGATGGCGCGGGCGATGGTTGAGATGGCTGCCTGGGACCTGTGGGCACGGCGCCTGGACGTGCCGCTGGGCACCCTGCTGGGCGGCACGAAGAGTGAGGTCGAGGTGGGCGTGAGCCTGGGTATCCAGCCGGACGAGGCCGCGACCGTCGAAACCGTGCGCCGGCATGTCGAGCAGGGTTACCGCCGCATCAAGCTCAAGATCAAGCCCGGATGGGACGTGCAGCCGGTGCGGGCCGTGAGAGAGGCCTTCCCGGAGATCCGGCTGACGGTGGACGCCAACAGCGCCTATACGCTGGCCGATGCCGGGCGGCTGCGGGCGCTGGACGCCTACGGCCTGATCTACATCGAGCAGCCGCTGGCCTGGGACGACCTCGTGGACCACGCCGAGCTGAGCCGGCGGATCCAGACGCCGCTTTGCCTTGACGAGAGCATCACCACCGCCGCCGACGCCCGCAAGGGGCTGGCGCTGGGCGCCGCGCAGGTGATCAACATCAAGGTGACGCGGGTGGGCGGCCTCGCCGAAGCGCGCAGAGTTCACGACGTGGCCGCGAGCTTCGGCGCGCCGGTCTGGTGCGGCGGCATGCTGGAAAGCGGTGTGGGCCGCGCGCACAACATCCACCTCTCGACGCTGCCGAACTTCCGGTTGCCGGGCGACACGAGCAGCGCGAGCCGCTACTGGGACCGTGACCTGATCCGCGAGCCGCTGGAGGCGGTCGACGGCGTGATGCCTGTTCCGACCGGGGTGGGCACGGGCGTGTCGCTCGACCGCGAGTATCTGGCGGAAGTGACAGAGCTGCACGAGGAGCTGCGGCCTTGATACCTGGACCGGCCACGGACGCGGCGCCCGCGCAGAGCTTCGTCATCCGGGACGTGACCGATCCCTGGGCCCTGCGCGCGCTGGAGGAGGTGCAGGTGGCCGCGTGGGGTTACGCCGACCGCGAGGTCCTGCCCGGCACCATGTTCCGTATCGGGGCGGCGACGGGCGCGGTGGTGCTGGCGGCGTACCCGGCCGGGGAGCCGGAAGGCCGGCCGCTGGGCTTCGCCTACGGATTTCCAGCGCTGCGTCAGGGAGCTCGGGGCGAGACCGAGTTGTGGCATCACTCGCACCTGCTGGCCGTGCGGCCCGAATGCCGGGGCGGCGGGCTGGCGGTGGCCCTCAAGCACGCGCAGCGGGAGAGGGCGCTGGCCCAGGGTCTGACACGGATGACCTGGACCTTTGACCCCCTGGTCGCCCGCAACGCCCGCCTGAACCTGGGCAAGCTGGGCGCGCGGGCCGTGAGCTACCACCCCGACTGGTACGCGCTGGACGACGACCGCGAGGCCGCGTTTCCGGCCGACCGCCTGATGATCGAGTGGGACCTGACCCGCCCGCAGCAGGAGCGCCCGGCCCCCGCGCCGCAGGGCGAGGTGCTGCTGGAGGCCGACGACCGGGGCTGGCCGCAGCTGCGGGAGCTGGCAGGTCCCGGTCCCTTTCTCGCCGAGGTCCCCACCCATGACCTGCCGGACGACGGGCAGCGGCGCGCGTGGGGGCTTGCCCTACGCGAAGTGCTCTCGGCCCGGCTCTCGGCAGGGGACGTGGTGAGCGACCTCGCGCGGGACAGGGACCGGGCCTACTACGTGCTGACGCAGCCCTGAAAAACCGCCCCCGATAAGGAGGCGGCTGGTGAACATCAGGGAAACTGACCCTCAGTAGGTGACGTTGTAGAACGCCGTGTCGCTCTGCCAGTCGGTCTGCGGGACCGGCTGGGCGACGGGGTTGACCGGGTTCACCACGATGCTCAGCGCCTGCGCGAGCCCCTGGCTGGTCTGGGGCTTGACGGTGGCGAAGGCCTGGCCCTGGGTGTAGGTGCTCAGCTCGCTGAGGTTGAGCTGACGGCGGCTGGTAACGACCAGGACTCGGTTGAGACCGGTGGGGCCCCCCACCGTGTAGGTGAACTGGTCGCCCGTGGTGGGGAAGGCGCGGGTCTGGCCGGCACGCACGTAGTTACCGCCCGTCTTGTAGCGGTTGGGCAGGATCTGGTCGGTCGTGCCGTCGGGGTTCACGTTGAACAGGTAGACATAGGAGTTCTCGTTGACGCTCGTGTAGAGCGTGATCGGCTCACCGACGCGGTAGTTGGGTGTCTGGGTGCCGCTGGGGTCCTTGTTGACCCAGACCTTGGCGGTCAGGGTGGTCTGGACCGGGTTGACGATGATGCTCTGGGCACTGATGACGGGCGCGGCGAAGGCGGGGGCAAGGACACTCGACAGGGCGGCGGTGCTCAGGGTCAGGGTGGTCAGCAGCTTCTTCATGGTCGTTCCTCCTGTCCGGTGAAGGGTGGGGCCACCGCGTGGGCGGCGCCGGACTGTTCCTGACCTCACCGTAGCCCCCCGCGCCTGACGGGCCGTGAGTCCCAGCTGACGCAAGATGAAGGCGGGTGCGACGCTCAAGACCGCGTCAGGAACGTGAAAAAGCTGACCGGAGACTGACGTGCCGGCCAGACCTCGGCACAGAAAACGGCGCCTCCACTTTTAGGAGGCGCCGTGCTGGTGATTCCGGTCTTGTGGCAGGGATACTAGGATTCGAACCTAGACAAGCAGATCCAAAATCTACTGTGCTGCCATTACACCATATCCCTAGACAGCGGCCGGAGCCGTTTGCAGCGCATAACAGTATGCCGGCCGCGGGTGCGGGGCGTCAAGGTGTGGCGGTAGCGGCGGTACTTCCGGGCCCGACGACCGTGAGGCCCGCGAATTTCAGGAGCAGTTTCTTCTGGCCCACACCGGGAAAATACACGAGCACCTCGCGGCGATCTCCCTGGCCCGAGCCCTGCATGAAGACGCCGTCGCCGAACTTGACATGCCGCAGCCGCAGCGGCTGGGTGGTGTTCACGGCGCGCTGGATCTCACGGCTGGGAATGCCCAGGCGGGCGCTCACCTCGGGCAGCGAGAGGCCGTGTAGGTCGAGCAGTTCGCGCGCCTGGAGGGGCCAGGCGGGCGGCAGGGCCGGGGGCAGGTCGGGCAGTGCGGGGCGCTCGGCCGGGGCAGGGACCGCCTCGCCGAGCAGGCCGCGCAGCAGTTCGGCGGTGGCGGCCTTGTCGGTGGGCCGGCGCTCGCCGCTGGGCAGGAAGGGCGAGAAGCAGCGGCTCACGGCGATGCACTCGTAGCAGCCGCCCTCGGCCGTACAGCAGGTCTTGGTGGTCAGGGCGTAGGCGCGGCGCAGCAGGTCGTCCATGCTCTCGAAGGCGCGGCGCGACACGCCCAGGCCGCCCTGCCAGTCGTCGTACAGAAAGAAGTAGGTGTCGCGGCCCTCGCGGAAGGCTCCGGCGAGGTCGCCCTCGTCGCAGGCCACGCGCTCGGGGGTGAGTTTGAGCAGCAGGTGCTTGAGGGTATGCGCGACCGCCGTGGGTCGCTCGGTGGCCGCCGGGTCCAGGCCGATCTCCAGCGCGCTCGTGCGGAAGGGGGGCAGCTCGACCGCCTCGTCGTACAGGTGCTCGGAGAGCTTGTGGTCCTGCATCCGGTCCTGGATGCGCCCGCCGCAGTGTCCGCAGACGCGCTCGAAGGGGCCGGGCTCGCGATCGCAGCCGGTGCAGACGCGCTCGAAGACCTGGCGCATCATCGTGTACCCGGTGTACTGCCGCCGGATCAGGACCTCGCCGTGACGGTACACGAGGGGGCCGCGCCGCACCCACTCGCCCATCATCACCGGCCGCACCGAGGTCGCGTGCAGGCCGCGGGTGAACAGGTTGGCGGCCGCGTACTTCTCGACCAGGATCGCGGTGCCGGGCGGGGCCGCCTCCCAGCGCGCCACCTTGTAGCCCTGGCCGTCGAGGGTAAACACCGCGCCCTCGTGCTTCTCGGTCAGGGCGTAGTGCTGGCTGGGCGATTCGAGCGGCGCGTCGAAGGCCTTCGGGCCCAGCCGCTCCCACTCGCCCACCTCTATGACCGCGAATTTGGCGCTGCCCTCGCCGCGCAGGTTCCAGTAGCGGCTGCGGACCAGGGGGGCGCCCGTCTCCAGGCCCGCTGCCCGACGTTCCTCCTGCGCGCGGCCCTCGTGCCGGGGGGCGAGGTAGGGGTTGGCCGCCTCCACGACTGCCTTCTCGATGGGGCCGGTCAGCAGTTCATGGAAGTTGCCCGCGTTGCTGTAAAAGGCGTCCACCGGCTGCGGTACGCCCTGTTCGTTCAGGGCCGGGAGATACAGCACCAGCCCCGACGCGACCCGCCCCGCGCGCCCCGCCATCTGCCGGAAGGCCATGCGTGACCCCGGATAGCCGTCGATGATGACCACCTCCAGGTCGCCGATGTCCACCCCGGCCTCCAGCGCGTTGGTGGCGAACATGACCCCCGACTTGGCCCGCCGGAATTCGGAGAGGCGGCCCTCGCGGTCGCTGGTGCCGGCCATATACAGGTGCGCGTGCCGGGCGTACCCCGGCTGGGCGCGGTAGGTGCCGTACAGCCGTGCGGCCCGCGAGCGCCCCCGGAAAAAGGCCAGGGTCTTGAGGCCGTGCGCGGCGCTGGAACTCACGACCGCGTCCCAGAAGCGCCGGGGCTGACCTCTGTGGTCGGCGAGGTAATAGCGTTTGCCGTGCCGCGCCGCGCCCGACTCGCGGACCTCGGTCACGTCTATGCCGGTGAGCTCGCGCGCGAACTCGGCCGGATTGCCGATGGTGGCGGTCGAGAGCACGAGCTGCGGGGCGGCGCCCAGGGCGCGCGCGAGGTCGAGCAGGCGGCGCAGCATTCCCGCGACCTCGCTGCCAAAGCCCCCGCGATAGGTGTGCGCCTCGTCGAGCACGATGAACGACAGGCGTTTCAGGAAGGCGCGGACGGCGGGGCGGTCCAGCGACCAGTGCAGCTTGTCGGGCGTGGCCGTGACCATCCGCACGTCACTGCGGAACACCTCGCTGGGCTGGGCCTGGCCGTGAAAGGCCGCGATCTCCCAGGGAAACCCGCCGCGTTCCTGAAAGGTGCGCAACTTGTCGCGCTGGTCCTGCCCCAGCGCCACGAGCGGATAGATGAACAGCGCTGTGGCGTCCGGGTCACGTTCCAGGCGCTCGAACACGGCCGGAAAGAAGGCGCCCGTCTTGCCGCTCGCGGTGGGGGTCGTGACGATCACGTCCTGGCCGGCGGCCATCAGGCGGTAGGTCTCGGCCTGATGCGCGTAGACCTCGGGAAAGCCGAAGCCCGCGCGCACCGCTGGGGACCAACCCAGCTCGGCAGCGGGGACGGTGCGGGCCTCTTGCACCTCCTCCTCGTGCAGCAGCGCCGCCCCTCCGCCCAGGATGTCGCGCAGGAACAGCTCCAGGCGGGCATAGGGCGAGCGGGCGGCAAACACGCCCCCGAGTGTAGGGCGCGGCCGCTGGGCGCGGAGGAAGTTGGGTCACGGTGGGGGGTAGGACCCGGCCGGAGACACGCGGTCAGCCGGCACAAACGCCCCCCGGCGCCGGTGCTACGCTCCTGGGTATGACGGCCCCCGCAGCACATCCCACCGCTGACGCGGTCGCCACGGCCCTGCTCGACCGGGCCGCGAGCGGCGAGCGCCTGGACGTGGCCGAGACCGAAGCCCTGTTCCGTCTGCCGGTGCCCCAGGTCGCCGCCGTCGCCAACGGCCTGCGCCTGGAGCGCCGCGACCCGGACGTGGTGACGTTCCTGATCGACCGCAACATCAACTACACGAACGTGTGCAACGTGGGCTGCAACTTCTGCGCCTTCTACCGCACGCGCCGCCAGAAGGACAGCTACACGCTGGACTATGAGCAAATCTCGGCCAAGATCCGGGAGCTCGAAGAGGTCGGCGGCACGCGCATCCTACTTCAGGGCGGCGTGAACCCCGAACTGGGGCTGGACTACTACACGGGGCTGCTGCGGCACGTCAAGGCGCACCATCCGACCATCCGTATCGACGCGTTCTCGCCCGAAGAAGTGCTGTTCATGGAAAAGACCTTCGGGATGAGCCTCGACGAACTGCTCGACATCTTGATCGCGGCGGGCCTTGACGGGCTGCCGGGCGCGGGCGGGGAGATCCTCGAGGACGACGTGCGGGCCAAGGCGGCCCCGGCACGTATCCGCTCCGACGACTGGTTCCGGATCATCGACGCGGCGCAGCGCAAGGGGCTCTACACCATCGCCACGATGGTCATCGGCTTCGGCGAGACCTACGCCCAGCGCGCCCGTCACCTCCTGAAGATCCGCGACCAGCAGGACCGGGCCAACGCGCTGTACGGCGGCAACGGCTTTTCCGGTTTCGCGATGTGGTCCCTCCAGACCGAGAACACCCGCCTGCACGGCAAGGCTCCCGGCGCAACCGCGCACGAATACCTGCAGCAGCTCGCGGTGGCGCGCATCGCGCTGGACAACATCCCCAACATCCAGGCGTCGTGGCCCGCGCAGGGCTTCAAGGTCGCGCAGGCTGCGCTGTACTACGGCGCCAACGACCTCGGTTCCACCATGCTCGAGGAAAACGTGGTGTCGGCGGCGGGCGGGCACGGGCGGCACCGCGCTACGGTGCGCGAACTCGTGCGCATCGCGGTGGACGCGGGCTTTACCCCGGCCATCCGCAACAGCCGCTTTCAGATCATCGAGTGGCCCGATGCGCCGGCCATCCTGGCACGCGGCGCCGAGAACCCAGAGGCCGAGCGCGCCGTGGGCGCCGGGCAGTAGCCCGGAGGGCCGGAGATGACACAGGTCACGGGCAGTCTGGGAGTCGCCTGTGAAAGCCGGGGCGCGGACGTCTGGCGGCTCGAAGCCCAGCTGCATGTGGCCGACGGAACCGCTCTGCGCCGCGAACTGGAGCGCCGCGGGCTGTGGGCCTGTGGCCGTCCTGGCGATCTGAGCACCCTGCTCGACGCGCACCTGCTCTTCGGCGACGACCCGGTCTCGCACGAGACGGCCCTGAGCGTGGCCGACCTGGGCGAGCTGGCTGCCGCCCTCGCCCTGAGCCGCCGTCACGACGACCTGGGCGCGCAGTTGCTCGCCTGGTATGCCCTGGCCCGCTCGCTGGAAGCCAGCGGACGCCCTGCGCGCCTGCTCGTGTGGTGTGCGGGGTAGCCTCTCGGCACACCACCGACGTTAAGCCCACCGGAACGTAGCCGGCAGACGGGCGTCAGCTTCACCCGGCATACTCGAGAGATGCTGTCTGCTGTGCGCCGCGCTGTCCGGAACTTCCATACCCGAAAAAGAACGCTTGCCCTGGGGGCGGCGCTCCTGCTAGGCCTGCCTGCCGTCACCTCTCCGGCTCAGGCGGCCGTGGCTTCGGTCGGGGCGGTGCAGCTGACGGTCAGCACCGACCAGAACGCGGCGTACTTGAATGGAGAAAGTGTACGCCTGCAGGCCGCGCCGCGCAACGTACAGGGCCGGGTCATGCTGCCGCTGCGTGAGGCGGCGGCGCTGCTGGGGCAGCCGTTGGTGGGCAGCGCCACGCTGCAGCTCGGGCGCCTGAGTGTGGACTCGGCGCGCCTGAGCGCCTCGCTGGCCGGCGCGGCGCAGCCCGAGGGCAACGTGGCGTCGGTGGGGGGCGTGCTGTACGTCAGTGCTCGCCTGCTGGCCGACGCGCTGGGGGCCAACTTCAGCAGCGACAACGCTGGCCGCACCCTGACTATCACGGCGCTGCGCGATGGCGGCAATCCCTTGTCGCCCCAGGCCCGCTTCTCGACCGACAAGAACGTGTACGCGCCGGGCGAGCGTGTGGTCTACACCGAGTACCCCTTCGACCCAGACGGCGCCGACATCACCGCGCGGCGCTGGACCGGGCGGCAGGAGGTGTACTTCCAGCCGGGCACGTACACCATCTCGCTGCAGGTCACGAACGCGCGTGGCCTCCAGAGCGCGCCCTTTACCCGGACCATCCGCGTGGAGGGCACGCCCATCGACACACCGCTGACCTACGCCCTGAAGTACGCCGACCCTGGCGAGAGTTTCGCCGACGCGCAGGTGCTGACCTACCCGGCGGCGCCGGCGCAGCTCGTGGCCGGGCCCAATTTCCCTCTGCTGTTCAGTGACAGTCCCGAGGCCCCCACCCAGAGCGGTGTGCTGTACCAAGACACGGTTGAGGGCCGCGCGCGCCTGCTGGCCTACCACCTCAACGCGCTGGGGCGGCCGGCGCGGCTGTACGTCATGGCCCGCAACCTGGAGACGCGCCCGGTCGAGGTCCGCACCGAGCGCCTGGGCGAAACGGCCCCGACCCGCGTCGAGGGCCAGCTCGGGCAGGTCACGCTGCTCGAATACTTCGCCAGCACGGCTGCCCAGACCCTGACGCTCGCGCCGGGGCAGACGGCCGCCGCCTACGCCAGCCCCACGCTGGGGGCGGGCAGCGGCGTGAACGTGCTGCAGGACCTCACGACGAGCGGCCGGGTCGAGCTGACCTTCCTGTTTCTGGAAGACGGCCTGCCGCCCACCCAGCAGGTCATGCAGCAGCTTCCGTACCTGCCGCTGGACGGCCGGCACCAGCGCGGCACCTTTCCGGGCGCGGTGCGTTCGCTGCGCGTGAACCTGACCACCCTGCCCGCCCGCATCGTGATCGGGGACGGGCAGGTGGACCCGGTGGTCATGGGGGTGGACCGCCTGACCGGTCAGCCCATGCGTCTGAGCGGCAACTACGGCGTGCTGTACGACCTGGAGGTCAACGGCGCGGCGGGCACGGCCGTGGCCCTCAGTCCGCGCGGCGGTCTGTACCGGGGTGCCATGAACATCGTGGACGGCCCGATTACCCAGGCGATCAAGCTGCCGCGCACCGGCAACGCCCTGCTCCCCGATCAGCCGGTGATGCTGTGGCGGCCCCTGTCCGACCAGCTCAACATCGATTTCATTCCGGCCAGTGGCAGCAACCTGCCGGTGAGCCTGGTCTTCTACCGCGCCCGGCCCCAGCTCGGCCAGGGAGGCGGTCTCAAGACCTACCAGCCCTGACCGCGCCAGGGTCAGGTCGGCCGGCCCTGGTGACTTCCCGAATGGTGAAGCGCTTCCACATCCAGGGCCGGCTCCGGCATGGTGTCATGCGGTCATGACGCAGAACACCGGCCGGCAGACGATCGTGGTGCGCGGGGCATGGACAGGGCCCGTTACGGACCCTCACCGGCAGTTCAGCGGAGAAGTCACCGAGTCGGATGTGGCCGGCATAGAGACGGGGCAGGCGGTCGGTGTGAGCTTTACCGGCAGCGAGAGCCGGGTGCCGGGGGCCCGAGAGCACGGCAAATACGTCCTGAGCCTGGGTGAGCGGTCCCTGCCGCTGGTGAGCTTCACGTGCGACCAGACCGGCAAGTCCGGCCATGCGGGCCACGACGACACCCAGCCGGCCGAGTGGTGCGCGGTGGTCGTGCAGTAGGACCCCGAGGACCCGGAAGGGTGCAGCCCGCAGCGGAGCGCTATGCTGGGGCTACATCCCATCCCATATCCACGGAGGCTCAGACCCCATGCCCGTCAAGATCCGGATTTACGGAAAGGAAGCCGTCTTCACGCGGGGCTGCTGGACCTGCGAGGACGAGAGCCTGCTCGCCATGCTTGAGTCGCTCGCCGATCCACGCGCCGTCACCGAGGTTGAGGAACACGCACACGCCCTGTATGCCGCTGGGCGCTACGGCGGAGTGATCGCGGTGGGGGAGGGCTGGGAGGCTGCTCCGCACCCCGCCCCCGAGATCCGGCTCGAAGACTTCGCCCCGGCCCGGCAGCCCGAGCGCGCCGGCTGGCTCAGTTTCCTGCGCCGGAGAAAATAGCCCGGGTCTCCGGCCGCGCCCCGTGAGTGCGAGCTTTAGGCAGGCAGCTTGACCCCCGGCCCCCCAGCCCCTACGCTGCGGTCATGTCCGGCCGCGCGATTATTACTACTCCCTAGGGGCGTGGCCCGTGTTCGGCCACCGCCCCGCATATCGCGTTGGGCGGTTTTTTTTGGACGTTTCGACATACAGGAGGGCACAGATGCGCGTAGCGATTGTGGGAGCCACCGGGGCCGTGGGGCACGAACTGTTGCAGGTACTTGAAAAGAGCAGCCTGCGTTTCGACGAGCTGCTGCTGTACGCCTCGCCGCGTTCGGCGGGCAGCACCCTGAAGTTCAGGGGAGAGGACCTGACGGTGCAGGTGACGCCGGAAGGCGCCATTGACGCCGACCTGATCCTGGCGTCGGCGGGCGGCAGCGTGAGTCAGGCGCTCGCGCCCAGGTGGGTCGAGGGGGGCGCCGTGGTCATCGACAATTCCAGCGCCTTCCGCTACGACCCCGAAGTGCCGCTGGTGGTGCCCGAGGTCAACGGGCCGGCCGCGCTGCGCCACAAGGGAATCATCGCCAATCCCAACTGCACGACCGCTATCGCGGTGGTGGCTGTCGCGCCCCTGCACCGTGAATACGGCGTCCGGCGCATGATCGTCAGCACCTACCAGGCGACGAGCGGGGCTGGTCAGAAGGGCATGGACGAACTGCTCACCCAGACCCACAAGGTGCTGCACGGCCAGGAAGCGGAGGCGGAGGTCTTTGCGCATCCGATTCCCTTCAACGTCATTCCGCACATCGACGCCTTCCAGGACAACGGTTACACCAAGGAAGAGATGAAGGTGATCTGGGAGACGCGCAAGATTCTGGAAGACGAATCGTTGCAGATCAGTTGCACCGCCGTGCGCATTCCCACCCTGCGTACCCACAGCGAGGCCATCACGCTCGACCTCGAGCGCCCCGCCACTCCCGAGGCCGCCCGCGCCCTGCTGGCCAGTGCAGCGGGCGTCGAGGTGCGTGACGACCCGGCAGGCAGGCTCTACCCCATGCCCCTGACCGCGAGCGGCAAGTACGACGTGGAGGTCGGCCGTATCCGTCCGTCGCTGGTGTTCGAGGGGGGGCTGGACCTGTTCGTGGCCGGCGACCAGCTTTTGAAGGGCGCCGCCCTGAACGCCGTGCAGATCGCGGAGTACCTCCAGCAGCAGGGCGCGCTGAAGGAAAAGCAGCGGGCGTAGCTCCGCAGGTGGGTAAGAAGTGGGAGAGCCGACCAGTTCCTACCCCTCTCCTACAAGCTACGAGCCACAAGCCCCCGGGGCCTTTCCTACTTCCTCCCCACCAACCACCGCCCTCTCACCCCCGGTGGTAGGGCTCGCCCGCGCTGATGGTCGCGGCGCGGTAAAGGGCCTCGACCATCACCAGCATGGCGAGGTCGTGGGGTAGGGTCAGCAGGCCCAGGCTCCATAGGGCGTGTGCTCCGACGCGCAGGTCGTCCGTGTGACCTTCGGGGCCACCGATGGCGAGGGCCAGTTCGCCGTGCCCCGCGAGACCCTGGGCGTCCAGATACGCGCTCAGGTCCTCGCTGCTGTACTGCCGTCCGCGCGGATCGAGCAGGATCAGGGGCGCGCGGCCCGCCGCCCGGCGCACGGCCTCGCTCTCGGCGGCCTGGGTCTTGCCGGATACGCGGCTAACCTGAAGTTTGTGGTAGCGCCGCAGCCGTTTCTCGTACTCGTCCCAGCCACTGCGGGCATAGGCGAGTTTCGGTTCTCCGACAGTGATCAGGTGCAGCCGCATCCGGCCCAGGCTACCGTGCCTGGGCCGGACTCCGCGAAGGCACGGTCAGGAACGGTCGGCGGGCGCGGCGTGGACTAAACTGCTTGGCATGTCCCCCTTGCGGCGAGGCCTGCTGTGAACTACGCGGCCACCCTGGCGGTGGTGGTCGTGCTGGCGTTCTGGTTCCCGATCTCGGTGCGCCTTGCGGCCCAGTTCGGCGTGCCCGAAGCCTGGGCGGCGTCCGTCGTAGGCGCGCTGCTGACCTTTGTGACGGCCGCCTACCTCGTGCGCTTTCAGGTGCGCCGGCACAGCGTGACCCTGGAGCGCCTCGCGGCGGCGCGCGCGCAGGTGGCGGCCGATCCTTCCAACCCGCGCGCCTACTTCGTGCACGGCGAACACCTGGGCAGCATCCTGCTGCGGCTCGACCGCCGCCGCGAGGCCGCCGAGGTCATCGACCGCTACGCCCGGCTGGGCGGGGCGCGTGAAGGGGAGATCGTGGCGCTGCGCGAGGCCCTGTCGCTGGCCGAGCGCCGGCAGCGGCAGGCCCAGCGGCGGGAGGCGTGACAGTTCCCGCCGGAAGCGGGCACAATAGGGGCGGCCATATGACATACCTGCCCACCACTTCAGAAGGACTCCGGCCAGAGAGCGGAGGGCTGCGCGCGTCCCCGGCGCAAGGGAAAGAAGGGCGCCGGAGACGTGCCGCTTCCGGCGTTCCTGGGAGCGCCGCATGAGGGCCTACAAGGGCATCGTGGAGAACGGCGTGGTCGTGGTGATCGGCGCCCGGCTGCCCGAGGGAACGGTCGTGACCGTGACGGTCGGCGAGACCGAGCTGCTGCGGGCGCGCATCTCCAACGTCATCAAACGCTCGTCGCGTAAGGTCCGCGTGCGGGTCAAACCCAACCCCGGCCTCGCGCTCGAAAGCCGGTTGCCTTCCCGTGACGAGTGACCCCGACCTGACCGGCCCCCTGGACGATGTGCTGGAGGTCCCGGAGCGGCCCGAACTGGAACTGTCCGGGGCGACCGAGCTGCCTGCCGGCGCGCGGGTGTGGCTGGTGCCCACGCCGGTCGGCAACCTGGGCGACATCACCCTGCGGGCTATGGAAGTGCTGCGCGGCGCCGACGCGGTCGCCTGCGAGGACACCCGGCGCACGGGCGCGCTGCTGTCTCACCTGGGCATCGGGCGGCCACTGGTGCGGCTCGACGCCCACACCATGCACCGGGCGCCCGCGGTCCTCGAAAAATACCCCCGGCTCGCCTATGTCTCCGACGCAGGCACCCCGGGCCTGAGCGATCCCGGTGCGGAGCTGGTCGCGGCAGCCATCGCGGCTGAGATCCCGGTTGAGGTGCTGCCCGGCGCGACGGCCCTGGTGCCTGCGCTGGTGCTCTCGGGGCTGCCGGCGGGCCGCTTTACCTACGAGGGCTTCTTGCCCCGCAGCGGCCGTGAGCGCAAGGAGCGCCTGGCGGCCATCGCCGCGCGCGCCGAGACGAGCGTGCTGTACGAGAGCCCCCACCGCCTGCATGCCACCCTGGAGGACTTGGCGGCCGCATGTGGCGAGGCGCGCCCCGCCAGCGTGACCCGCGAACTCTCCAAGAAATTCGAGGAGACGCGCCGGGGCCCCCTGGCCGAGCTGGTCGCCTGGGCTGCCGGGGGCGTGCGCGGCGAGATCGTGCTGACGGTGGGGGGCCGCCCGCCCGAGGAGGCCGCCGCCGACGTCCCCGACCACGCCGCACTGGCCCGCACCTGGGCCGGCGAGGGCCTGGGGGTCAGGGATATACGTGAGCGCCTGATGGCGGCGGGTTTGCGTAAGAATGACGCTTACACGCTAGCGCTTCAGGTCACGGCGCCCTGAGGGCCGCCTCCCGGCGGTGACCGCCTTTCCCCTTCCCTGCTCCCAGAGAGGCTTTTCCTGCCATGAACGAATCCCTGAACGACGCCCACATCAACGACACGGCCATTCCCGAAGCCTCGCTGACCGAGGCCGCCCGCGCGGCCGAAAACCCCGAGATGCAGCACCCCAACCCTGCCGGCATCCGGCGTCTCGCGGTCCTGACGAGCGGCGGCGACGCGCCGGGCATGAACGCGGCCATCCGCGCCGTGGTCCGCACCGCGACCCAACAGGGCGTGGAAGTGGTCGGCGTGCGCCGGGGCTTTTCGGGCCTGCACCGGGGCGAGTTGTCGGTCCTGGGGCCGCGCGACGTGGCGAACACCATCCAGCGCGGCGGCACCATCCTGCTCACCGCCCGCTCGCACACCTGGCGCAGCCCCGAGGGCCGGGCCAAAGGCGCCCAGGTCCTGCGCGACTGGAACGTGGACGGACTGATCGTCATCGGCGGTGACGGCAGTTTCCACGGCGCGCACTATCTCCAGGAAGAACACGGCGTGCCGGTCATCGGCGTGCCGGGGACCATCGACAATGACCTGTACGGCACCGACCACACCATCGGGTATTTCACGGCGGTCGAGACGGCGCTGGACGCCGTGGACAAACTGCGCGACACCGGCGCCTCGCACGAGCGCATCTTCGTGATCGAGGTGATGGGCCGCCACGCCGGGCACATCGCGCTGGACGTGGCGGTGGCGGGCGGCGCTGAGGAGGTCTTCATTCCCGAGGACGCCAAGTCGGTCGCGGGTGTGGTCGAGATCGTGAAGGCCAGCGTCGCCAAGGGCAAGGCCAGCAGCATCATCATCGTGGCCGAGGGCTATCCGGGCGGGGCGCAGGGCGTGGCCGACACCATCGCCGCGGGCACCGGCCTGGAGACGCGCGTGAGCATCCTGGGCCACATCCAGCGCGGCGGCGCGCCGGTCAGCAGCGACCGCGTGCTGGCGAGCCGGCTGGGCGAGGCGGCCGTGTACGCCCTGATGGACGGCGAAAAGGGCGTGATGGTCGGGCGCGGCAGCGGCGGCATCGTCTACACCCCCCTGCACGAGACCTGGGAAAAGCGCAAGGACGTGAACCGCGACCTGTACCGCTGCGCCAAGACTCTGAGTATCTGAGCACCTGAGCCCTGTCCGGCGGCCCCGGCCTCCTTAGTGTGCGCCGGGGCCGACCCGCTCCGTCTTGCGCGTTCAGGCCTTAGCATCGGCAGGCCTCATGCCGCACTCCGCCCCACTGTCCCACCTCCGGTTCTGGTCGCTGCTGTTCGCCGCCTTCTCGCTTGCCTGGGGCGTACTCGCGCGGCAGTGGTCCGAGACCTGGTGGTGGCTGGCCCTGCTTGATCAGGTGCCTGCCCTGCCGCTGCTGCTTTTACCGCTGCTGCTCGCCTTTCTCGCCGCGCGCCGCCGCAAGGGCGGCTGGGTGATCTGGAACCTGGGGGTGGCCCTGGCCTTCGCGGTGTTTCAGGCGGGCGCGGTGCTGCCGCGGGCCGAACGCCTGCCGGACGGGGCTCCCCTGACCCTGCTGACGCTGAACACGGGTTTCGCCTCGGCGTCGCCCACCACGCTGGCTGCCCTGGTGGCGCGCGAGCGGGCCGACCTCGTGACCCTGCAGGAGGGGCTGGACCGTGCCGGCAAGGCCCAGCCCTACGAGGCGGCGCTGCGCCGCGCCTTTCCGGGTTGGACGGTGCTGCGCCGCGACGAATTGCTGATCCTGACCCGGCTGCCGCTGTTGGGGTCGCGCACCATCACCTTCCCGCAGACGCCGCACTCGGTCCTGCTCGCGCGCGTCCGGGCCGCCGGGCAGGAGGTGACGGTGGTCAACGTCCACCTGCCCAGTCTCGGGCTGCGCCCGGACGCCGCCGACCTGGCGGTGGGCCGCGTCCTGTCCGATCGGACCATGCACCGCCTGGTTGCCCGGCGTGAACTGCCTGAGGTGCTGGCCCGGCTGCCGGAGGCCGGAGGAGAGCCGCTGCTGCTGGCCGGCGACCTGGGTGCCCCTCCGCGAGGGGAGCTGCACCGGGACCTGAGCGTCCTGGGCCTGCGGGACGCTTTCCCGCAGGCGGGCCATTGGTTCGGCCTGACGCATCATGCCCGTGCCCCTTACGCCCGCACCGATTACGTCTGGCTGCGCGGCGCCCAGGCCGAGGATGTGCAGGCCCTGCCCGACCTCCTGAGCGACCACCGCGCCCTGGTCGTGCGCCTGCGTCTGCCTCCGGCGGTAGAGGGCGCGGCGCAGCCCTAGGCGCCCGCGTCACTGCAGCCGCTTGTCCCCAGGCGCCACCACGAACACGCCGCCCCAGGGGCGGTAGCTGCTGCGCGTCACATCCTCGCGCACCGCGCCGCTCTTCAGCTGTACCTGCCGCACCACCGCGACACGCGCGCCGGGGGCAGGCATGTCCAGTCGCCGCGTCTCGCCGGCCGCCAGCGCCGGGTCGGCCAGGAAGGTCGGGTCGGGTGGCAGGCGGCTGTTTCCGACCTTGGGCGCGGCCACCTGTACCTGCCGGCCGTCGTCGCGGCCGAAGAGGTCCACCCGCAGTCGCCCAGCTTCGACGTCCCAACTCGCCTGCACGAGGAGCGGCCCCCCCGTGTCGTTGCGCCAGCGCAGGTCCTTGCTCGGCGCGTAGACGGCGGCGTCCATGCCGGGGTCGCCGTAGTAGGCCACCTGATACGAGTGGGCGTGGCGCTCGGTGATGGGCAGCCCCGCCGCGTAGGCTGCCCGGAACACCGTGGTGCTCACCTGACAGATCCCGCCGCCGTCCTCCTTGCTCAGGCTCCCCCCGGTGATCACGTAGCCCGGCACGAAGCCGTTCGCCGCATTGATCCGCCCCACCGCGCGGTTGAAGCTGAAGCTGCGCCCCGCCGCGACCCAGGTGCCGTCAACCCGGCTGGCCCCCACCCGGATGTTCTGCACCCGGAACTCCGGACTCCCCGCGAAGGAGGATTCGCCCCCGGCCAGATGCGTCAGCCCCTGCGCCTGGGCCCAGCGCACGCTGCGTTCCGGGGCACGCAGGATCACATTCAGGGTGCTGCCGCCTGCGCCGGCCTCCACCGCCCGGCGCAGGGCCGTCTCGGTCGCCGCGCGGTCCACCGTCCAGCCGGTCCGCGCGCGGCCGACCCAGCGTCCTCCCTCCTCGGCGAAGCTCAGGTCCTGCGGCGTACGGGCCTCGACCTCGCGGTAGATGCGGTTCAGCTCGGCGCGCAGGGGCGTCAGGGGGTCGCCTTTCCGCAGAGCGGCGCGCTCCTCGGGAGTCAGGTTCAGCTCGAAACGGCGCATCACCGCTGGCCGCTCGATCCTGCCACCCACGAGGACCGGTTCGGCTGCGTTCAGGGTCAGGGTAAATGTGGAGGCAGGCGTCTGGGCCACAGGTGCAGGCAGGGCGGCGGACGGTATTCCGGCCACGGCCACGGCCTGGGCCGGAGGAGAGGCCGCAGGCCGTAGGCCCAGGCTCAGCAGCCCCAGGGTCAGGGCGCTCAGGACGAGCCAACCGGGTTTAATCTTCATGGGGCGCTCCTCGGGCAGGGGAACAGAAAAACAGACCGGCCGGCCGCGTACGGGCCTGCGCCGGTCTGTCCGTGGTGTGGCCTGACTCAGGGCATCAGCACCGTGTCGATCACGTGAATGATGCCGTTGCTCGCCGCGATGTTCGCGCGGGTCACGGTCGCGTCGCCGATCATGACCTGTCCGCCGCTGGCCATCACGTTCAGGGTGCCGCCGCCGGCCGTGGTCACGCTGCTCAGGTTCTGGACCTGTGCGGCCGTCACGCGGCCCGGCACGACGTGGTTGAGCAGCAGGGCGCGCAGCTGCTCGCGGTTGTTCAGGACGGCGTTGAGCTGGGCCGCCGGGATCTTGGCGAAGGCCGCATTGGTCGGCGCGAACACCGTGTAGGGGCCTGCGCCGTTCAGGGTCGAGGTCAGGCCAGCCGCCTGCACCGCCGTAAGCAGGGTGCTGAAGTTGGGGTCGTTCGCGACGATCGCGGCGATGGTGTTGCCCGAGGGCACGGCGCTTCCGCCGCCCGCGTGGGCGAGGCCGGTCATCAGCAGGGCGGTGGTCAGCAGGGTCTTGGTCTTCATGGGGGCACTCTCCTTGAATGAGCTGGCTTGACTACTCAACTTCGGCTGCTTCTATCAAAGACCGGACCTTCTACATCACAGCTCCTGAGAGCTACGCCGAAGTTGGCTGCCTGTCTTGTCATCAGACCTTAGATTCGGAGAAACTCACATGAAGTAGCGACGCCCACAGAATCCTTGATATCAAATGAAATTCAAGTTCAGCTCAAGCCTGCCTGAAGCTGACCTCAAGGTAGCTGCGCAGTTGTGACGGCTTGTTCTGGGGTGCATCAAGAACGGCCGCTGCTTCCAACTAGGAAGCAGCGGCCGTGTGGCCTTAAGGACGACTCAGCCGCCGACGTTGCGCAGGAACGCGGGGATGTCGTAGTCCTTGGGGTCGTAGCTGCCGGCGTTGCCGCCGCGCACCGGACGCACGATGGTGTCGATGGTGCTGCCGCGTGAGGCGCCGGGCTGGGCGGGAAGGCCGCTGAAGGCGCTGTCGCTGAAGCCTGTGGCGATCACGGTGACGCGCACCTCGTCGCCGGCCGCCTCGTCGGGCGTGATGCCGAAGAGGATGTCGGGGTCCTCGAAGCCGGTCGCCTCGCGGATCTTCTCGACGATCTCGTTGGCGTCGGTCATGCTCATGTCGTAGCCACCCGTGACGTTCACCAGGATGCGGCGCGCGCCTTCGATGCCGCGTTCGAGCAGTGGGCTATGGATGGCGCTCATGGCGGCTTCCTCGGCCATCTTGTCGCCGCGCCCGGCACCGATGCCCATGAGCACCGTGCCCGAGTTGGCCAGCAGGTTGCGCACGTCGGCAAAGTCGAGGTTGATCATGCCCTCGACGTTGATCACGTCGCTGATGCCCTTGACGCCGTAGTACAGCACGCGGTCGGCAACGAGGAAGGCCTCGCGGAAGGAGACCTTCTTGTCCACGGCGGTCAGCAGTTTCTGGTTGTTCACCACAATCATGCCGTCCACGCGGTCGGTGAGCTTGCTGATGCCCTCTTCGGCCACACGGATGCGCTTGGGGCCTTCGAAGCCGAAGGGCCGCGTCACGATGGCGACCGTGAGGATGCCCATTTCACGGGCGATCTCGGCCACGACCGGGGCGCTGCCCGTGCCGGTGCCGCCGCCCATGCCGGCCGTAATGAACAGCATGTCGGTGCCGTCGAGGTATTCCTTGATCCGCTCGCGGTCCTCCAAAGCGGCCTTCTCGCCGACCTCGGGATCTGCGCCCGCGCCCAGGCCGCGTGTCAGGCGGTCGCCGAGCTGAATACGGACCTCGGCGTGGCTTTTGGCCAGCACCTGGGCATCGGTATTGCCCGCGATAAATTCGACTCCTTCGAGTCCCGATTCAATCATGCGGTTCACGGCGTTGTTGCCCGCCCCGCCCAAGCCGATCACGCGAATTCTGGCCGCTTGCATCTTGTCTCCTTCACGTCCAGAGGGTGTTTGGGTACGTCAACTGGACCGGTGTGTCAGTGGGGCGAGTCTAGCGCACCCGTTTTCGGGGAGGGGCAGGGGCCACCGCCTGGGTGGCCCCTGCTTCCGGGGAAGAGATCTAGAACCAGTCCTTGAGCATCGTGCGGATCCGGTCCCCGAAGCTCGCGCCCGCCTTCTCCTTTTTGGGAGCTGGCGCCTTGGCCTCGGCCGGCGCCGGTGCGGGCGTGGCCGTCACCGGCTGCGGCGCCGGCGTGGGAGCGGCCGTCACCACCGTAGCCGGCGCCGGGGTGGGCGCGCGGCCAATGGTCGGCAGTTCGGGAGCGTGGGCCGGAGCCGGCGCCTCGGTGGAGACGCTCATCGGAACCTTGCCGTCCTGCGCGATGCCGTAGAGAACCAGGCCGACGCCGCAGGCATGGCCGGGTCCACTGACGATGTCGCTCAGCCCCTGGATGCCGCGGGGCTGGCCTAGGCGTACCGGCAGCCGGAAGCGGTCACGCGCCAGTTCCACGGCTCCGCGTAGCTGGGCGGCTCCGCCGGTCAGGACGACCGACTGCGCCACGAGTTCCACAGGACCCAGGGCCTGGTCGATCTCGTCGCGGATCATGCCGTAGATCTCGTTGATGCGCGGCTTGATGACGCGTGAAAGCTCGAAGGCGCTGATGGCGTGCGTCGTGCCGTTGGAGGTCGTGATCTCCAATGTCAGGTCCTGATCGGCGAGTTCGGGCAGGGCCGCGCCGTAGCGCCGCTTGACGTTCTCGGCTTCCTCCATCGGGATCTTGAGGATCTGCGCGAGGTCGGCCGTGACGTGCTCGCCGCCGATGGGAATGCTGGCGCTGTGGGCGAGGTTGCCCCGCTTGAACACCCCGATGTCGGTGGTGCCGCCCCCCATGTCGATCACGATGGTCGCCTGCTGCTGCTCGCTGGCAGTCAGCGTGGCGAGACCCGAGGCCAAGGCGTGCAGCACGAAGCCCTCGACCGCCAGCCCCGCCTCCTGCACGCAGCGGCGCAGGTTGAGCAGGGGGCCGGCGGTTCCGGCGACGATGTGCACGTCGACCTCCAGGCGCACGCCATGCATGCCAACCGGGCTCTTGATGCCCTCCTGGCCGTCCACGACGTATTCCTGGGGCAGCGTGTGCAGGATTTCGAGGTTGGGATCAAGCGGCACCGCGCGCGCGTTCTCGATGGCGCGGTCCACGTCCTGCTGGTTGATCTCCTGATGACGCCGGATGGCCGCCAAGCCGTGACTGGTGATGGCCTTGGCATGGTTGCCCGCCACGCTGACGAACACGTCGTGGACCTTGACGCCGCTGACGCGTTCGGCCGCCTGGACCGACTGCCGGATGGCCTGGGTCGCGCGGTCGAGGTTGACCACGCTGCCGCGCTTCATGCCTTCGCTGGGGACGCTGCCCTCACCGATGATGTCGACGCTGCCGCCCGGCATGACCTCGCCGATGACCGTTGTGATCTTGGTGGTGCCGATATCGAGGCCCACGATGATGGTACTGTCCCTCATTCCTGGACGCTCACCCCCCAAGGATAAATGTTGATGTGTTGGTTCGGGTACATGCTGATGCTCCCAGCGTACTTCAAGAGAGAGTTGAGGTCGCCGCTCCAGACGCTGCCGTTCGCCGTTCGCACGGTGACACCGCTGGGGGTATATGCGGCCGATTGCACAGTGTAGCGCGACAGCGCGCGGGCGGCCGTCAGGGCGGTCTTCAGGCGGTCCGGCCCCCAGCCGCTGAGGACGGGCAGGCCGGTAGTGGGGCCGTCCGGCAGAACTTCGCCGCCTTCGGCCAGCGTGACGGCCTCACCGCCCGGCGGCTGCCAGCGCGCGAAGGGCCGGCGCTCGGTCACCTCGATGCTCACTTGGTCGGGAAAGATCCGGGTCACGCGCGCCGAGGCCACCCAGGGGCTGTCCAGCAGCCCGCGCGCGCGCCAGCGCCCGTAATACAGCCAGCCGAACTCGCTGCCCAGCACGGGGTCAAGCCCCGCGAGGCGGCGCACCTCGGCCGTGCTGAGGTGTCCGTTGCCGCTGACGGTCACGGTCCGCACCGGCAGCAGCAGCCAGCTCGCCGCCAGTGCGGCCACGAACACGACACTGCCCCCCGAGGCCCACCACACCCAGGGCCGCACACGCCGTAGCCGCTCGCCCAGGCTGGGGCCGGTGCGGGCGCGGCGTTGCCGGCGCGGGCGCACGTCTTCGGGCATAGGGGCGACCTCTTCGGAGACCATGACGTCGGCCTGGACCTCCAGCTCAGCCACCTGAACCTCGGGGAGGGGAGATGCGATTTCGGGAACCGGGTCCGGCGGCCCCTGCCCGGCAGGTGGACCGGGCAGGGGGTCGCGGTAGGCGTTGCGGCGACGGGCCACGGCCTAACCGCGCTCCGGCCAGAGTTCATATTCGAGTTCCATAGGCACGCCCACCCGCTCGCGGGCGAGGTCAAGCAGGGCGTGGACGTCGGCCGCCGTCGCGCCGCCCAGGTTCACGATGAAGTTGGCGTGCTCGGGCGCGATCATGGCGGCACCCACCCGCGCGCCCTTGAGCCCCGCCTCGTCCATGAGTTTGCCCGCGCTGACGCCGCCGGGATTCTTAAAGGCGCAGCCGGGCGTCTTCATCTTGGGCTGGCCCTTGCGGGCGGTGTCGGCGTGGGTCATCTTCTCCAGCACGGCTTCCGGGGTGCTGCGCGTCAGGCGCAGCCGCACCCGAGACACCACCTCGCCGCGCGCGATACCGCTCTGGCGGTAGCCCCAGTCCAGCTCGTCCGGCGTGACCTGCCGCGTGCCCTCCGGCGTCACGATCTCGACCGTGTGCAGGCCGCCGAACATCTCGCCGTAGCGGGTGCCCGCGTTCATCCACACTGCGCCGCCGACCTGCGCCGGAATGCCGACCGTGCCTTCCAGCCCTGAGAGCCCCAGTTTCTGCAAGGTGCGGATCAATCCGGGCAGGGGGACGCCGCCGCCGATCCAGCCGGTGACGATCTCGGTGCCGGTACTCAGGGCCGGGTCGGGCTCCAGGTCGCGGCCGGCCAGCTCGCCGGTCAGGCGCACCACCCGCTCGGGGACCCCCGCGTCGCTGATCACGAGGTTGCTGCCGCCGCCCAGCACCCGGTAGGGCGCCCCAATGGCCTCGGCGAGTTGCGCGTGGTCGGCCACGAACCATACCTCGGCCTCGCCGCCCACACCCAGAGTCGTGAAGCGGGCCAAGGGCAGACGCTCGACGCGGGCGCCGGTACGGCTCTGCGGAGCCGCAGTCATCCGGGCTCTCCGACGAGTTCGCGCCCGAGTTTCCAGACGTCGCCTGCGCCCATCGTCACGATGATGTCGCCGGCCTGGGCTGTATTGCGCAGCCGCCGCACGACCTCGGCGCGGTCGGGGAGGTACTGCACGCCCCGGTGCCCCTGCTCGGTCATGCGCTCCGAGATCAGGGTGGCGTGGATTCCCTCGATGGGCGGCTCGGAGGCGGCGGCGATATCGAGCAGCAGCACCTCGTCGGCTGCCATCAGGGCGTCGGCCAGCCGGGGCCAGCTCTGCTGGGTGCGCAGGTAGCGGTGCGGCTGAAACACCACGCGCACGCGGCGGCCGGTCTGGTGCGCGGCCTGCACGGCAGCGGCGACCTTGGTGGCGTTGTGCGCGTAGTCATCCACGATCAGGGCGCCGTTGAGCTCACCCACGCGCTGCCAGCGCCGGCCCGGTCCCCCGAAGGCGGCCAGGGCGGCGGCGGCCCGCGTGAAGTCGCCGCCGTACAGGTGCGTGACTGCCAGCGCCGCCAGCGCGTTCAGGACGTTGTGGACGCCGGGCAGCGACACGCGGGCCTCGCCCAGCGTCTCGCCCCGGAAGGTGACGGTGAAGGCGGTGCCCTCGGCGTCGGGGCGCAGGTCTACGGCACGGTAGTCGGCATCCGCTGCTTGGCCGTAGCTCAGGCGCTCGCGGGCGCCCGCACACAGTTCGTCCAGGCCCGGCCAGTCGGCGCACAGCAGCACACGCTCCGAACCCGCGACGAACCGTGCGAAACCCGCGTGCTGCTCCTCAACCGTATTCCAGTAGGTCGCCTGATCGCCGCCCACATGGTCGTCCTCGGCGTTGGTGAACACGGCCGTCTCGCAGCTCAGCTCCGCGAAGGCCCGGTCGGACTCGTCCACCTCGGCCACGAAGGGCCCCTCGCCCACACGCGCGTTACTGCCGAACTCGGGCACCAGCCCGCCCACGAAGGCCGACGGGTCCAGGCCCGCGCCCTGCATGGCGACCGCGATCATGCTTGTGGTGGTCGTCTTGCCGTGGGTGCCGATCACGCCAACACTGGGGCCGCTGCCCAGCAGTTCGCCCAGCAGCGCCATCCGGGGCCGGACCTCAATGCCGGCTGCCCGCGCCGCCACGAGTTCGGGATGGGTCTTGGGAACGGCCTCGGAGGCGACGAGCACATCCACCGGGCCGAACTCCGGCCCGAAGGCCTGGGGCGCGACATGCGCGTCGCTGTGCCCACTGGCCACCGCCACGCCTTCCTGCTCGAGCTGCGCGGTGAGTTCGGTGGCGGCTTCGTCGCAGCCGCTCACGCGGTGGCCGCGGGCCCGCAGCAGCCGCGCGAAGGCGCTCATACCGATCCCGCCCACACCCATGAGGTGGTAGTGCAGTGCGGGATGCGGCGCGGAGGAAACGGGGGAAGAGGGCTGAGCGTCGGGGCCAGTCGCGTTCAGGCCGGGGGCGGTCGGGGGGGTCGGTGAGGGTTGGGTCATGGGGGCAGCTCGCTAGCGCAGGCGCGTCTCGATCAGGTCGGCGAAGCGGGCCGCCGCGCCCGGCTGAGCACGCGCGAGGGCCGCCGCCGTCATGGCGGCGCGGGTCTCCGGCTGCGCACACTCTAACACCGCCTGCGCCAGCCCTCCGGCCCCGGCTTCCGTCCCAGTGTCGAGAACCCGGCGCTGTTCGACGAGTCGCCCGGCCCCGGAGAGCTGCACCGCCTGCGCGTTGTGGAGCTGGTGGTTTTCGGCCGACTCGGGCAGCGGCACCATGACGAGCGGCACCCCGTGAAAGGCCGCCTCGGCCAGCGTGCTCGTGCCTGCCCGCGTGATTGCCAGGTCGGCCGCCGACCACGCCGCGACCGCGTCCACGTAGTCGGTCGCGCGGTACCAGGGCCAGTCCTGGACCACCGGCCCCACCTTCTCCAGCCAGCGCCGCCCGGTGGCGTGCAGGACCTGCACAGCCTGCGCCGGGCCGCCCGCCGGGGTCAGGCTGAGGTCGCCGCTGCGGAAGTCGAAGTCGATCTGGGGCAGTTCGCCACCCAGCACGCCCGAGTTGCCGAACAGCCCGCGCAGCACGCCGGGTACGTTGTCGTTGAGAAACAGCGATCCCTGCGACCCGCCCATGATCAGCAGGGTCAGGCGGCCCGGCTGGAGACCCAGGCGCTCCAGGGCCTCGGCACGGTCCAGACGTTCCTCGCGCACCGGCATCCCGACCAGGGTGGCCTTGTCGGGCGAGAGGCCGCGCACCGTGTCGTACACCGTGCCGACGGCCTGCGCGCGCCCCACCGCGAGGCGCTGCGTGAGGCCCAGCAGGGCGTTCTGCTCGTGCAGGACGGTCGGGAGGCGCAGGCTCTGCGCGGCGAGTACGCCCGGCAGGCTGGCAAAGCCCCCGTAGCCCACTACGGCGGCGGGCCGCAGCTTCTGGAGCAGGGCGCGGGCCTGGGTCACGCCCTGCCCGGCGCGAAGCAACTCGCGCGGATCGGCCATGCCCTGCCCGCTGCGCGCGAGTTTGCCGGCGTCCACCCCGTGAAACAGCAGCCCCTGTTCAGCGGCCACCCGCTCCTCCATTCCCCCGCGCTGGCCCAGCAGCATCGCCGCGTGCCCGCGCCGGATCAGTTCGCGTGCGGTCGCCACCGCCGGGTAGATATGGCCCCCGGTGCCGCCTGTTGCCATCACGACCAAGCTCATCGGGGCCGAGTGTAGAGCGCGCGGGGGCAGGGGAGGTCAACCTGGAGGTGGACGTCCCCTGCCCCATGGCCAGTGTGGCGGCCCGCGCTCAGTCGAACAGGTCGCCCAGGCCGCCGCTGCTGCCGTGCGAACTGCCGCCCCCGACCATGCCCGCCTCAAATTCCTCGAAGGGCTGTACGACCACGAAGCCGTCGCCCTGGAAGACCATCTGGTAGGTCTCGCCGCCGCCGCGTCCGATCATGGAGCGCAGCGAGGAGTCCATGCGCAGCTGCGGCTGCAGGTTGCCGCTCCAGGCGATGGTGGCGTTGGGGTCGGTAAACAGCGGCTCGTTGGGGCTCACGCGCAGGGTCAGCGGCTTGCCGTGGCTCAGGATCGCCACCATGCCGTGGCCCTGCACCCGCACGCTGAACAGGCCGCCTGCCGCCATCCCCGCGATGCGGCGCTGCATGGTGATGTCGTACTGCACGCTGTCCTCGAAGGCCAACAGGTCGTTGCCGTTCACGTTCAGGCTCTCGCCGGCCAGGCGCAGGATCTGCACTTCCTTGCCCTGGTCGGCGAGGTACGCCACTCCCCGGCCCTCGATCTTGGCCAAGGGGCTCATCTCCTGGCTCACGGCGCGCTTGAGGGCCTTCATCAGGCCGCCCTCCAGGGTGCCCTCACGCTTGAAGCTGAGGTTGCCCTTGTAGGCGATCATGGCGCCGAGCTTGCTCCAGACGCGGCCGTTCACCTTGACCTCCAGCATCTTGCTGGATTCGAGCTCGAACACGTCGCCGGGATTGTCGCGCTCGGCCGTCTTGCTCAGGAAGTCGCGCAGACTGTAGGTGCCGTCGGAATTCGTCATGCCCTGCGTTACGCGCCCGCCCCGCGCCGGGTTCCCGCGCGCCCCGGCGTTACCCTGGGCAGCGATGATCTCCCCCCTGGATACCCTCAGCGCCATCCGCGAGCGCCGCACTGTGGACCTGCCACTCCTGAGCGCCGATCCCGTCGACGAACAGACCCTGAATACCCTGCTTGAAGCCGCCAACTGGGCGCCCAACCACGGCCGCACCGAGCCGTGGCGCTTCGCAGTCTTCACCGGCGAGGGTCGCCTGAAACTGGCCGATGCCCTCGCCGAGTCGCTGGCGCTGAGCCAGGGGAAGGAGGAGCCCGCCCCCGAGGCCCGCGAGACCCAGCGGGGGCGTCAGCGCATGGCCCCGGTGTGGATCGTGGTGGCCGCCCAGCCCGCCGAGAAGCCCAGGATGCCGCTGCACGAGGAGCAGTGGGCCGCTGCCTGCGCGGTGCAGAATCTGCTGCTCGCCGCGCGCGCCCTGGGCCTGGGCAGCAAGTGGATCAGCAACGTGCCCAGCATGCACCCCCACACGGCCCGCGCCCTGGGCTTTCCCGAGGACAGCACGCCGCTGGGAATGCTGTACCTGGGCCACATGGCGGGCGAGTGGCCAGTGGGCAAGCGCGGGCCGGCACAGGACAAGGTGCGCTGGTTCAGGGATTGACCACGGGGGTCAGGGAAGTTGCAGGGTCCTGCCACAATTCCCCTGACCCGAGAGGATCGAGAACCCGTGAGAACGGCGGTGTGCAGTGGCGCAAAGGGGGTGCAGTTCACCCTTCAGCGGAGTAGGACATCGCCGTAAAGTGTTCGTCTAACGCTGCGCCACCACCTCACCGATGCGCCGCAGCACTTCCTCGATGGTGTCCATGTCTGTCGCGTAGCTCAGGCGGATCTGGCCCGGCGCGGCGAAGTCGGTGCCGGGGACGGCGGCCACGCGCGCCTCGTCGAGGAGGATGCGGGCGGCTTCGAGCTCGTTGTCATGGATGCGGCGCGTGTCGGCCATGACATAGAAGGCCCCCTGCGGCGTGGGTGTGGGCAGCCCCAGGGCGTTCAGGCCCGCGACGATGCGATCGCGGCGCGCGTGGTAGGCCGTCCGGGCCATCTCGATGAAGCGCGCCGTCTCCCCGTGCTGTTCCAGCGCGGCCAGGGCGGCGTACTGCCCGATGCTGCTCGCGTTGCTGGTGCTCTGGGACTGCAAGGCGTTCATGGCCGTGATCACGCCCTGCGGCCCACCCGCGTAGCCGATGCGCCAGCCGGTCATGGCGTAGGCCTTGCTCGCTCCGTTGATGGTCAGGGTGTGCTCGGGCGCGAAGGTGCCGATGCTGACCTGCTCGGCGCCGTACACCAGATGCTCGTACATCTCGTCGGTGACGATCAGGAGGTTGTATTTCTGGGCGATGCGCGCGACCTCGGCCAGCACCTCGGGCGGAAAGACGGCGCCGGTCGGGTTGCCGGGGCTGTTCAGCACGATCAGGCGGGTGCGCGAGGTGACGCGCGCCTCCAGTTCAGCCGGGTCGAGCGCGAAGCCGCTTTCCGGCGTGGTCGGCACCGGGACCGGCACCGCGCCGGTCAGGGCGACCATCTCGGGGTAGCTGACCCAGTAGGGCGCGGGGATGAGAACCTCGTCGCCGGGGTCGAGCAGCGCGAAAAAGGCGTTGAAGAGGGCCTGCTTGCCTCCGCTGGTCACCGTGACGGCCGAGGGCGCGTACTCCAGCCCGTTCTCCCGCCGGAACTTGGCGCTGATGGCCTCGCGCAGTTCGGGAATGCCGCTCACGGCCGTGTACTTCGTCTTGCCGCCCTCGATGGCGCGGATGGCGGCGGCCTTGACGTGCGGCGGCGTGTCGAAATCCGGCTCGCCCACGCTCATCGAGATCACGTCCACGCCCTGACGCTGCAACTCCAGCGCGCGCGACGTGACCGCCACCGTCGAGGAGGGCTTGAGGCTCAGGGCCCGCTGGGAAAGCCGGGGCGCCGCTTCGGACTGGGGACTCATGGCGCGTAGGCTAGCGCCGGGGCGGCCCGGACGGAGGGCGGAGGTGTAGAGGGGGCGGGAGAAGGCAGCCCGCCCCTCCCGGCTCAGAAGCGGTAGGTCAGGCCGAAGCGTGCGCCAGGCGAGAAGATCCCCACATCGCTGTCCAGGAAATACCGGCCCTTGAATTCTCCGAAGTAGCCCCAGCGTCCATCCGTACTGAAGGTGCCGCGCAGGCCGGCAGTGCCTCCCACCCAGGAGACTAGGCCCAGCAAGGTTCCTGCGCCGGGTCCACCATACACGTTGACGCCCCGCGAACGCGTGCTGAGCAGCAGGTCGGCCCCGATGAGGGGGGCGGCCGCCACGGGCAGATCGGGCAGCGGAACGAGCACGAGGTCGAGGGCGCCGCGCACCGATACGGTCAGGGCCGGAGTCTGGAACACAGGCACGCTGAGCCCCGCAGTGAGGCCCGACAGGATATAGAGTTCCGAGGAGAGGCCGCCCCACAGCGTCACGCCGTCGGGCGCAGGAGCCGGGGCAGCGCTGGCCAGGACTGCGGCAGGAGTCGGCAGTGCCTGCACGGGGGACAGGACCGGGACGGTCGGCTGTGCAGGCGGCTGCGGGGTCTGGGTCTGGGTCTGGGGCGGCTGTACGAAGACTGGCGTGCCTTCCTGCGCGGCTGCCGTTGCAGTGAGCGAGAGAGCGAGCAGGACTGAAAGTGACTTCACGAAGTTCATCTGATGCTCACTGTAGCGGGCGAGGCGGCCCGGTGAGGCGCAGATCTACGGCTCCAGCGGGATGACAGCCAGGATGCCGGTCTCGGCCGGGCCGTCGATGGTCAGCACTTCCAGGCGGCAGGGCAGATCGTCGCGCCCGCACTCGCGTGTGAGGTAGCTCAGGGCGGCGCGGTGCATCAGCGCAAGCTTGCGCGGGGTCACGCTCTGGGCCGCGCCGCCGTAGCGGGCCGTGTGCCGCTGCCGGACCTCGGTGAAGACCAGGGTGCCGTCCAGCTCACGGCTCACGAGGTCAATCTCGCCGCCCGGAATGCGGTAGTTGCGCGCCACGATCTCGCGCCCCAGCGCGGCCAGATGTGTGGCCGCACGGGTCTCGGCGTCGGCGCCTTTCACCTTAGAGGCGCCGCGCAGCCCGGACTCAGACCAGCCAATCGGCCCAGCCGGTGAAGTCGGGGGCGGTCAGGGTAGCCCCGGCGGCCAGCAGCGCCGCCTCGGGGGCGGTGGTCCGCAGGGCGACGACGGTGCAGCCCGCGCCCGCCGCACTCTTGACGCCGTTGACCGCGTCCTCGTGGGCGAGGCACTGCGCCGGGTCCAGACCCAGGCGCGCCGCCCCCAGCAGGAAGGGTTCGGGGTGGGGCTTGCCTCGCGACACGTCCTCGCCCAGCACACGGGTCTGAAAACGGTGCCCGAAGCCCAGTGCCTCCATCCCGAACTCGACGTTCACGTGGTCGGCACTCGTGACCAGGGCGTAGGGAATGCCGCGCGCCTCCAGGGCTTCCAGGTACGTGCTCAGGCCCTGGACCTCCCGCAACGCGCCGCGCGCGAGGTCGCGGTAACGGCCCTCCTTGGCGTCGTGGAAGCGCTGCGCCAACTCGGCGTCCGGCACGCGGCCGGTCAGGCGCTCGATGATCTCGGGGTTGCGCCCGCCGTCCACCTTCGTGTCGAGGTCGTGCTCGCTGAGGCGCAGGTCCAGAATCTCGGCGGCGACCTCGACCCAGGCCTGACGGTGAAAGACGTTGTTGTCGGTCAGCACGCCGTCCATGTCGAACAGCACGCCGGCCGGGCGCGCGGGCAGTCTCACTCGGCGTCCTCTTCCGGGCCGTGGCCCAGGTCGGCCAAGAGGTCGCGGTACAGGCGGGCGGCCTCACGGCGCACGTCGTCTAGGTCGGCGTCCTCGTCGGCAACTTCCAGGGCCACTTCCAGCGCCTCGGCCAGCACGGCGGCGTAGATCGGCCAGCGGCCCGCCGGGGCGGTGTCCTTGGGAGCACCCTGCGCCTGCTGGTCCTCCGCGTCCGGCCCTTCCTGCTCACCTTCATCGCGGCCGCTCAGGATGAGCAGGGCGGCTTCGGCGGCGGCGCGCTCGGCGTCCTTCTTGCTGCGGCCCTCGCCCTGGCCCAGTATCTCGCCGCCCACGGTGACCTGCGCGCGGAAGGTGCGGTCGTGGGGCGGCCCCTCGGCCTCGGCCCCGAAGGTCGGGGTGCCCAGGCCCAGCGTCTGCGTGCGCGCGATCAGGTCGCCCTTTGGGTTCATGGCCTCAGCGTAGCGCGGCCCGGCCCGGCGCAGGGTGCGCGTGGGCCGGGCCGCGTCTTGTGCGGGCCAGGATCAACCGGACTGAGGGACCAGTTCCACCTTGATCCAGCCGGGCTGCCGCTTGTCGAAGGCTTCGAAGGCCGCGATGGCGTCTCCGAGGTGCTCGTGCTCGGTGAGCACTTTCGCCGGGTCTACGACGCCCGCCGCCACGAGGTCCACCAGCCGGGGAATGTAGACGCGGTGGTCGCAGTTGCCCATGCGCAGCGTCAGGTTCTTGTTCATGGCCTTGCCGATGGGGTAGGTCGTCATCTCGGGCGAGTACACGCCGATGATGCCGATCTGGCCCGCTTTCTTGACCATCTCGATGGACCATTCCAGCGCCTGCGAGGGCGCGTCGCCGGGCACCCACTGGCCGTCCCCGGTGGGGGCGGCGTCGGGGGCGACTTCCTGTACCTGCTGCTCGAAAGTCTTGGCTTCCTCGGCGCTGGGTTTGGCCGGGCCGTGGTCGGCGTGCTGCGCGTCGATGCCCACCGCGTCGATTACGTTGTCAGCCCCCACGCCGCCCGTCAGGCGTTTTACTGCTTCCACCGGGTCTTCCTCGTCGAAATTGACGACCTCGGCGCCGTTCTTGCGGGCCATCTCCAGGCGGTCGGGCAGGCGGTCTACGGCAATCACGCGGGTTGCGCCCAGGAGCCGCGCACTGATGATGGCAAACTGCCCCACCGGCCCGCAGCCCAGTACCACCACGACACTGCCCTCCTTGACCCCCGCGATGTCGGCCCCGAAATAGGCAGTGGGGAAGATGTCCGAGAGCAAAATCGCCTGGTCGTCGCTCACGTTGTCGGGCAGTTTGACGAGGCTGGAGTTGGCGTAGGGCGTGCGCACCTTCTCGGCCTGCATCCCGTCAATGGCTCCCGCCGCTTTGGGGCCGCCATAGAAGGCCGTGCCCGCGGAGGGGCCGCCCGGGTTGGCGTTGTCGCACTGCGAGGTGTGGCCCGCGCGGCAGGGGGGGCAAGAGCCGCACGAGATGGTCGAGGGAATGACTACCCGGTCGCCCGGCGCAAAGTTGCGCACGTCCTTGCCCACCTGCTCGACGATGCCCACGCCCTCATGCCCCAGCACGGTGCCGGCAACCATCCCGCTCATGGTGCCTCGGATGAAGTGCAGGTCAGTGCCGCAGATCGCGCTGGCAGTCAGGCGCACGACGGCGTCGGTGGGGTCCTCGACGCGGGGTTCGGGAATGTCGTCCAGGCGAATGTCGCCGATACCGTGCCATACGACTGCTTTCATGTCTCCAGGTCTATCGCCCCTGGGGGCGCCGGGCGTGAGCCTGCGGCCAAGGCGGCCTTGGCTGAACAGGGATTCAGCCTTGAGTCTAGGGAGACGCAAATGAGCGGCCTGTCTTTGCCCTACCCTTCTACACTCGCTTTATGCGCGTGCTGATCCTGGGCCTCCTCCTTCTGTCGCCGGTAGCTTCTGCGGGGGGCGGCGCCCTTCAGTCGCCCCCCGCTGCCGGGCAGGTCTGGACGCTGAACGCGACCCGCAGGGATGGTCTGAGCGTCAGCCTACAACTGAAACTCGGCCGCCTCCTGCCCGGAGATTCGCCAGATCAGGTCTACGCTGCCGAAGGACTGATCGGGGGCGGCGCCATGCTCTTTTCTCCCAGAGAAAGAGGCATAGATGCCACGATCATGGAACTCAATTCAATACGCTGTTTCGCCCAGTTCACCCCAGGTGCGAAGGTGGCCCACGGCGTTCTGCTTTACGGCTCGACGGAGTGGAACAGCGAGCGGCTGAACAACGCCCAGAAGGGGAGCGACTTCTCCCGCGAGGCCCTGTTGCGGGGTCTCCGGCCGCTGAGCGACGGGACCTGCACACTGGAGCGTCTGCGCTGAATGGTCCGTCCTTGAGTCTCCTCAGCGCCGCCCGCGCTTCCTGGCCTTCTGGCCTGGCACGGTGGCCTGCTTGAACTCCTTCCCCTGCAACTTGGCTTCGATGGCGCGGATCTGGTCTCGCAGCGAGGCGGCCTTCTCGAAGTCGAGGTCTTCACTGGCCTGCCACATGTCGAGTTCTAGATCGGTGAGCTGACGCGTCAGGCTGTCCACGTCGTTGCCCACGTTCTCGCTGCTGATCTCGGCGGCCACCTCCTCGCCCCGGATCACGTCGCGCACGCCCTTGCGAATGCTCTGGGGCGTGATGCCGTGTTCCAGGTTGTAGGCTTCCTGCTTCTCGCGGCGCCGGGCCGTTTCCTCCATCGCCGAGTGCATCGCGGGCGTGACCGTGTCGCCGTACAGGATGACCTCGCCGTTGACGTTGCGCGCCGCGCGCCCGATGGTCTGCACGAGCGCCCGCTCGCTGCGCAGGAAGCCCGGCTTGTCGGCGTCCAGAATGGCGACCAGTGACACTTCGGGCAGGTCCAGGCCCTCACGCAGCAGGTTGATGCCCACGAGCACGTCGTAGTGCCCGAGCCGCAGGTCGCGGATGATGACCTGACGCTCCACCGTGTCGATGTCCGAGTGCATGTACCGCGCCTTGACCCCTTTTTCCAGCAGGTATTCGGTGAGGTCCTCGCTCATGCGCTTGGTCAGGGTCGTGACCAGGGTCCGCTCGCCCGCCGCTGCCTTCACGCGCACGCGCCCCAGCAGGTCCTCAATCTGGCCCTGGATGGGCCGCACCGTCACGGGCGGGTCGATGAGGCCCGTCGGGCGGATGATCTGGTCGGCCACCGAATCGCTCACCTCGCGCTCGAAGGCGCCGGGCGTGGCCGAGACGAACACCGTCTGGCCCGTCTTGTCCGTAAATTCCTGGAAGTTCAGGGGGCGGTTGTCCATCGCCGAGGGCAGCCGGAAGCCGAAGTCCACCAGGGTCTGCTTGCGCGCCCGGTCGCCGTTCGCCATCCCGCCGATCTGCGGCACCGTCACGTGCGACTCGTCGATGAACGTCACGAAGTCGTCGGGAAAGTAGTCGAGCATGGTGTACGGCGTGGCGCCGACCACGCGGCCGTCGATGTGCCGCGAGTAGTTCTCGATCCCCGAGCAGTACCCCAGCACCTTGAGCATCTCCAGATCGTAGAGGGTCCGCTCCTTGATGCGCTGCGCCTCGACGAGCTTGCCCACCGAGTGGAAGTATTCGAGGCGTTCGTCGAGTTCCTGCTGAATGCCCACGATGGCCCGCTCGATGTTGCCCGCGCTGCTCACGTAGTGCTTGGCGGGGTAGACCACCGTCGCGTCGAGGTCGGCCAGGCGCTCGCCCGTCAGCGGGTGCACCACGCTGATGCGCTCGACGTCGTCGCCCCACAGCTCGATACGCAGGGGCTGCTCGTCGTAGGCGGGCCACACCTCGACCATCTCGCCCTTGGCCCGGAAGCGTCCCGGCATCAGCTCGATGTCGTTGCGCTCGTACTGCATGTTCACCAGCCGCCCCAGCAGTTCGTCGCGGGGCATCACGCCGCCCTTCTTGATGACGGCGTTCAGTGCCGTGTACTCCTTCGGGTCGCCCAGGCCGTAGATGCAGCTCACCGACGCCACCACGATGGTGTCCCGGCGTGTCAGCAGGCTGCGGGTCGTCGAGTGCCGCAGCCGCTCGATCTCCTGGTTCACCGCCGCGTCCTTCTCGATGAACAGGTCCTTGCCCGGTACATAGGCCTCGGGCTGGTAATAGTCGTAGTAGCTGACGAAGAACTCGACGGCCGCGTCGGGAAAGAACTCGCGGAACTCAGAGGCGAGCTGCGCCGTGAGGATCTTGTTCGGGGCCATGATCAGGGCGGGGCGGCCAGTCTCCTCGATGACCTTCGCCATCGAGTAGGTCTTGCCGGTGCCGGTCGCCCCCAGCAGTGTCTGGAAGCGCAGGCCCGAGTCCAGACCGTCCACGAGCGAGCGGATCGCGGTCGGCTGGTCGCCCGACGGCGTGAATTCGGACTTGACGCTTAACATCCTGACAGTTTACGCCCCGGGCGTAAGGGGGAAGGTAAGCGAAATGGCGAGGTGGGGAAGCGCGATCCTTAACCCGCGACGGCCCGCCACACGTCGCCCACGAAGGCCAGCATGAACAGCAGCGTCATCAGTGACAGCGCGGCGTCCAGGAGCGACATCCGCATGGGCACGCCCGGTCCGAAACGGGCCCAGTGGACGGCGCGCGCCAGCAGTAGCGCGGGCAGGGCCGCCACCACGGCCAGAATGCCCAGGCCGGCGCCGGTCTCGGCCGTCGGCGATTCGCTGCCCGTCAGGGCTGCCCACAGGCCTGTCAGGAAGGTCAGCACGCCGCCCAGGGTGAGCAGGCCCGCGAGCAGGGGCCACAGCGCCCGGCCCACGGTCCAGGGCCGGGGCGCCGGGTGCGCGGCCGTGGGGGCCTCGGGGTCGGCGCCGAACAGGCCGCCGCGGCCGGTGAAGGCGGCGGGCAGGGTCACGCTCAGCAGCGCCGCTCCCACAAGCAGCCAGAACGGGCCGTACAGGGCGGTACCGTTCGTGAACGTCCGGGGCCACAGTCGCCCGAGAACTGCAAGCAGTGCCAGTCCCAGACTGCCCGCCCACAGCAGGCCGTAGCGCCATGCCAGACGGCGGCGCTCGGCCGGCAGGAAGGCGGCCCGGTACGCCTCCCGGTAATGCCAGACGCGCCAGGTTCGCCAGACCAGGTACACGGGCATGGCGAGCACCAGAAACGCCACGTGGTACAGCGCGACGTGCAGCGGCCGCAGCCACCAGTGCCGCGCGAACCCGGCCCGCCAGACCTCGTAGCCAAACTGCGCGCGCAGGGTGGAGCGGGCGTAACTGTTGTCGGGCTGGGCGCGCAGGCGTTCCAGCAGGGCGCTCAGGACGCCGGGGCCGCCCCGGAGTTCCCGGCCCATCAGGGCGATGTTGTGCGCCAGGGTGCTCTCCGGATCGCGGGCCAGGGCCCGCGCGACCTCGCGGTCATGGCGTGCCCAGTCACCGTTTACCGCACTCAGGAGGGCGTGCAGCGCCGGCGCGTCGGCCCACTCGGGTTCCAGACACTCCAGGGTATCGGCCGCCTGCCGCCCCCCCGCGATCAGGGAACGGCGGCGCAGCCAGACGGTCCTCTCGGCCCGGATGGCCGATATGGTCCCGGCCTCGAACAGGGCCAGGGAGTCTTCCGGGTCCAGGCGCAGGGCGTCCAGGGCGCTCAGGTGGGCGCCGTAGAGGTCGCCGCTGCGCCGCTGCGCCTGGGCCAGCAGTGCCAGAGGTGTGGACCATCCGGGGGCCAGGGCGGCCGCCTGCCGGGCCAGTTCGCCGGCCTGCGCGCTGTCGTCCAGAGCCAGGGCGCAGCGGCTCGCCGCCGTCAGCACCGCGAGATCGTGCGGATCGTGGGCGAGGTAGGCGCGGGCCAGCCGCAGGGCCTCGGCGGGCCGCCCCAGGTCGTTCAGGGCGCCCATCTGCCGCAGCAGCCGGGCGCGGTCGTCCTCGCCGGTCGGCTGCGCCGTCCAGGGACCGGGGTCCGCCCAGTCCCCGCTCATGCCGGGCCCCCGCCGGGGGCGGGACCGCAGGCGCGCTCAGGCCGCGTCACAGCAGCCGCTTCCCGCGCAGCAGCTCGGCCAGCTCGTCGTAGGTTCCCCCCTCGTTGGCGTGGAGGACGTGGTTACGTGCCTGCATCAGCCACTCGCGGGTCGAGGGGCGGGTGTCCCGGAGCGCCGCCCTGAACTCGGCCATACCGACTGGCTGGACCGTGCCGCGTTTCATGGCCTGGGCCAGCGCCCGCTCGGCCGCGTCGTCGCACAGGTGGCGGATGTCCGCGCCGCTGTAGTCGGCGGTCTGGCGGGCCAGCCACGCGCTGTCCAGGTCCCTGGTTGGGCGGCCCCGCATGAACTCGCCGAACATGGCCTCGCGCGCCGCGAGGTCGGGCGGTGGCACGAGCAGCGTGGCCCCCAGACGGCCGGGCCGCTTGAGGGCACTGTCCACGTCCCAGGGAGCATTGGTGGCGGCCATGACGAAGACGCCCTCGCGGCCTCCCAGCCCGTCGAGTTCACGCAGCAGGGTCTGCGTGACCGAGTGCGAGCTGTGCCGCGTGAGCTGCCGCCCCCGCCCTAGGGCGTCCACCTCGTCGAAAAACACCACGCAGGGCGCGCGCCGCCGCGCCGAGGCGAACAGGGCGCGCACGTTGCGCTCGGCGTTGCCCAGCCACATGTCCAGCACGTCGGCCACCGTGACCTCCAGAAAGGCCGCGCCCAGCTCGCCCGCCACCGCGCGGGCCAGAAACGTCTTGCCGCAGCCGGGCGGGCCGTAGAGCAGCAGGCCCCCACCGGCGCGTTTGCCATACGCCTGGGCCAGTTCAGGCTGCCGCAGCGGCCCCAGCAGCGAGCGTTCCAACCGCTCTTTCAGGTCTGTCATGCCCACCACGTCGCGCAGCGTGACCCCGCCCCCCAGCGCCTGCCAGCGCGTGTCGAAGGGCGTCAGGTGCGGCCGGTCGGCCTCGTCGTGGGGCGGGGGGAAATCCATGCCGTGCCGCTCGCCGGCCCAATATTCGGGCGCGGGCCGGCCGCCGGCAGGAGGGCTGCCTGCCGCCGCCGGCGCCTGCTGCTCGGGGGGGCGCTGCTCACTGAGGTACAGGGCGTTGAGCACCGTCTGGTAGGCCGTGGCCGCCGCCGCGTCGCCCGCGAGGTCGGCGGCCCGGACGGCCAGCGCCAGCACGCGCTGCTGCGTGGGATCGGCGGCCAATCCGGCGCGCAGCAGCGCCAGCGCCTCGGGCCCCCGGCCGGCGTCGAGCAGCAGCCGCGCGAGGTGTTCGCGCAGTCCGGCGTCGTCTGGGCTGGCGTCCAGCGCCGCACGCAACGCCCCGATGACCGAGTCTGTCATGGGGGTACTGTAATGCGGCCGGGCGCACCGGGCGTGCCCGTTCTGCGGCCCAGGGGCGGCGGCGCTATGCTCGGGGCGTGAATGTCGTGGTGTTCGACCTGGAGACGACCGGCCTCTCGCCCGAGCGCGACGCGGTGGTCGAGATCGGCGCGGTGCGGGTCGTGGACGGCCGGATCGCCGAGGAAGAGAAGTACGAGACGCTGGTGCGCCCCACCGGCGCGGGGGGCGAGCGGCTGCTCATTCCCTGGCGCGCGCAGCAGGTCCACGGCATCAGCAACGAGATGGTCGAGCGCGCTCCCACGCTGGCCGAGGTACTGCCCGAGTTCCTCAATTTCGTGGGCGACTCGGCGGTGGTGGCGCACAACATCGGCTTTGATGCGGGGTTCATGCGTGTGGGCGCCGCCCGCCACGGCCTGCTGTGGAAACCGGCCGCCGAGCTGTGCACTGTGCAGCTCTCGCGCCGCGCCTTTCCGCGCGAACGTGCCCACAACCTGACCGTGCTGGCCGAGCGTCTGGGCCTGGAATTCGCGCCGGGAGGCCGCCACCGCAGTTTTGGAGACGTGCAGGTGACGGCGCAGGCCTATCTGCGCCTCGTGGAGATGCTCGGTCAGGAGCAGGCGGCCGGCGGACAGACCCCCGCCGCGCGGCGGGGGCCGGCCAGACGGGGCTAGGCGCTCTTTTTCCAGCGGCCCTTGCTGCGGTAACCGGGGCGGTTGCCGGGCGCGGCCGTACGCACCCGGACCCGTTCGTCGTCGTAGCGCAGCATCACGGCCAGCCGGGCGCGGCTGATGATGTGGTGTGGGTGCTTGGGCACGAAGGCCGTCACGATGTCCACGTGGCCGCCCACATAGTGCTGCGCGACCACGTGGAGCGGCAGCCGCACCCCGCAGGCCTCGAAATAGCCGCACACGAGCCAGCGCCGGTCTTCGGGATAGACGGCGCGCACCCGGCCCGAGAGCAGCACGGTCATGATGTCGTGCTCCAGGAAGCCCTCGGCGCGGGCGTGCTGCGTGGCGTGGTCGCAGATGTGGTAGCGGGCGTCGTACACGGCGTCGCGCAGCCGCGCGTGGGCCCGCGACAGGCTGAAATCGTCGGTGGCGACGCCGTCGAGCTCGACCTCGCGCTGCGGCTTGAGGGGTGTGGGGCGCGCCGCGCTGGGGGCGGGCGGCGGGGTGGGCGCGCGCCGGGCCGCCTTCTCGGCGCGGGACAGCTGAGCCCGGAGGGTCAACAGGTCGTGGCCGGTCTGCACCGCCGCGCTCAAGGCGGACGGAGCGGCCTTCTGGGACTGCGCCTGTCGGGGCGCAGCGGGGTTGCCTGGCTTGCTGGACGATCTGGTCACGGCGACACCTCCCGAAGAAGTTCCTGCCCCACGGCCTCGTTTCCTGGTCGGGCGCCGCACGCCACCTTCCCAAAAAAGAAAAGGCCCCTTCAAACACGCGTTTCGTGTTGACGGGGAGGCAGGCGACGTACCCTATTCAGGGCATATGCGGAGCATAGCACAGCGCCGCCCCCGCGCGCGGTGACGCTCCGGGCAGACAGTGACGCCGGGCAGCTTCTAGGCTGGGCTCACCGAACCCTTCTTCCTTTTTCGCAGGTCGCCCCTCCGACTTCTCCCGTTGCTACAGGAGGTCCAGGATGATTCGCCCGATGCAGGCCCATGACGCTCCCGACGTGCTGGCGCTCCTGAACTGGATGGACGACGCCCCCGAGCGTGAAGTGTTCGCGCCCGATGCCCGCGCGCTGAACGAATTTCAGCTCGAATGCGAGGACAGCCTGTGCTTCGTGCAGGAGGGCGAGGACGGCGTGCTGGCCTACTGCGCGCTCTCGCCCTTCCGGGGCGGCCTCGTTCTCGAAGGCCCGCTGGCCGATCCGGGCGGCGCACTGGCCCTCGGGGCACTCACGGCCCGCGCGGTGCAGAGCGCCGACGGCCTGCCGGTCTATGCCTTCTGCGCCCGCGACAACGTTCCGGTGCGCGCCGCGCTGGAGGCCGCCGGCCTGACGCCGATGCACACCACCGACTTCTACGGAGCGCCGGTCTCGGGGCTGGCCCGCGCGGCGCGCACGCCGGAGGGTCACCTGCTGGGGACCGAGTTGCCCTTCGAGGTGTACCGCTGGCTGTACCGGGCGTCCGAGGACACCTGGGCCGGCCGCCTGGACTGGACTCCCGAGCAGTACGACGCCCACTGCGCGCGGCCGGACGTGCGCCTGCTGGTGCTGTGGCGCGGCGAGCAGGCGGTCGCCTTCGCCGAGATGGAACTGTGCCCCGAAGAAGGCCGCGCCGACCTGACGCACATCGCCGTGCATCCCGCCGAGCGTGGTCAGGGGCTGGGCCGCGCCCTGCTGCACCTCAGCGCCGCCGAGCTGACCCTCTTTCCCGAGGTCCGCACCCTGCGCGCCCGCGCCCACGACCACATGCGCGCGGCCCGCGCCCTGTACGCCCGCGCGGGCATGACCCACTGCCGCAGCATCGTCACCTATCTGCTGGAGGGCGAGGAGGAGGCCTGAAATCGTCTGGCGTGGCCAGAGTCGGAACATGCTGTCGGACTTGGCCGTCTTCTCGGGAAGTGCCCACCTCACGTCCCGGTAGTCGGTCGATTTGCCATCCTCCTCCCCGAAGGGGTTCGTCACGGCCTTCACGCCCAGGACGTCTCCCCGTGACCTGGCACGCGGGCGTGAACCCGGTAGCGTGGCGGCGCAGCCCGGGCTCCCATGAGCCCAGCGAGGAGCGACTGCAGAGGCTTGAAACAGCAAAAAGACATGCCGGGGAAGTGCCCGACATGTCCGGCCCGCCTGAGAGGTGCGGGTCGGCCCTGCTCCGCTCTTACTCGTAGCCCAGTTCGCGCAGGGCTTCCTCGTCCTCGCGCCAGCCGGGAATCACGATGACTTCCAGGCCCAGGTAGACCTTGCGGTTGAGGAAGACCTCGAGCTGCTTGCGGGCCGCCTGCCCGATCTCGCGCAGCTGCTTGCCGCCCGCGCCGATCACCATGCCCTTGTGGGCGTTCTTCTCGACCACGATCTCGCCCTCGATGCGCTGGAGGCCGTCCTGGCGCTCGGTCCAGGTGTTCACGCGGGTGGCGACGGCGTAGGGCAGCTCGTCCCGCAGCTTCTTCATGGCTTCCTCGCGGATGATCTCGGCCGCCCACATCTCGCGCGACTGGTCCGAAGCGCCGCCCTGCGGGTAGAAGAAGGGGTTCTCGGGCAGCAGTTCCAGAATCTGCTCGCGCAGCGCCGCCACACTGCCGGTGCTGTTCTGCGCCGAGAGGCTCATTTCGCTCAGGTCGGCCGTGCGGCCTTCGAGCAGCGCCGCGTACAGCTTCATGGCCTCGTCGGGGTATTTGGCGGCGTCGGTCTTGTTGCCCACCAGAAACAGGGGCTTGGGCAGGTCGCGCACCTGGTGGGCCACCAGACGGTCCTCGTCGGTGGGCGGGTGGCGCAGGTCCACGACCCACACGACCGCGTCCACATCGGCCAGGGCGCTGTGGACCTCGTTGTTCATGTACTTGCCCAGGGCGTCTTTGGGCTTGTGCACGCCCGGCGTGTCTACGAACACGAGCTGCCGGTCTTCGGTGGTGTAGATACCGCGTACGCCCCGCCGGGTGGTCTGGGGGCGGGGGCTGGTCGGGGCGACCTTGGTGCCCAGAAAGGCGTTGAGCAGGGTGGATTTGCCGACGTTCGGCTTGCCGACGATGGCCACGAACCCCGAATGGGTCTGGGTTTCGCCGGGCGTGGGAAAGAGGTCCGTCATCCCTGTATTGTCTCACGGCCCGCCGCACCCGACCGTGCCCTGGCCGGCGCGCATGAAGGGAATGGACCGCGCGGACCCCCGCCTCGCCGCGTTACAACAGGGCATGCCTACTCCTCAGCCCGATTCTGCCCCCGGCCTCTCGTGGCGTGACCTGGAGACGCGTGTGGGCCTTGACGCCCTGCCCGACTTCCACCGCGCTTTTCTGGAATGGTCGGGCGTGGAAGACGTAGCCGCGATGCCCCTGCGCCGGGTTGGGCAGCGCGTCGAGGCCGAGCTCAACCGCATGGTCAGGGACGGGCGCGCGGCGCGGGAGGACGACGACTGGCGCCTCATTCCCGGCGCGCTGGAGGGGTTCGAGGCGGCTGCCCCCTATCTCTCCGGGGTGCCGCGCAGTCTGCCGGTGTGAAACCGGGCGGCGTGGGGCCGACACATCTGCTCATCCGGTCTTCATGTCTGAAGTAGGGTGGACCCATGAAAGCTGCCGTATCTGCCCTGACCCTCCTCGCCCTTGGCCTGAGCGCCTGTGCCCCCACCCAGACGGGCAGCCAGAGCTACAGCCCCGTGGTTCACAGCGATACCGACGACGCGACGGTGGTCGCGCCGGGGCAGACCGTGTACGCCCAGTACACCTACCCCGGCAGGGCGCTGGGAGTTTCGGACACGCGCTACAAGGAACTGAAGATCAATTTCGGGAGCTCGGTGTACAGCGACCAGGTCAGTGTCGTTGGTCCCGAAGCTGAGGCGGCTTGGCTGCGCATGAGCGCCAGCGGGCTGCCGGCGGGGGTGCAGGTCTCGCTGGTTCGCGCGACCATCGCCAGACCAGTCGACCGGACCACCCATTCGGGTGACTATGTCCAGATCAGCTACCAGAACGTAATGCGCGTGCTGCTCAAGGTGACGGCGAGTGCCCAGGCGAAGCGCGGCCTGGAAGTGGCTGACCTGACCTTCTCGGACGGGACCTCCACGGGAACTGTGCCCCTCGCCGTCGAAATTCGCTGACGCCCTACAAAATCCGCTGGCCCAGCAGGCTGGCAGCCATGCCCACCATGATCTCGGCAGTCTGGTTGCGGGTGTCGAGCACTGGGTTGACCTCCACGATGTCCAGGCCGGTCACGCGGCCCGACTCCGAGAGCAGCTCCATCAGGAGGTGACCCTCGCGGTAGGTCAGCCCGCCGGGAACGGGCGTGCCCACGCCGGGGCACACGGCGGGGTCCAGGGCGTCTGCGTCGAAGGAGACGTGCAGGCGCTCGGTGTGGGCCAGCCGCTCCATCGTCTCCTCGTGGATGCGGGTGATGCCGAGCTGGTCCACGTCCTTCATGGTGTAGGCCTTGATCCCGGCTTCCCGCAGCAGCTCGCGCTCGTGGACGTCCACGCTGCGGATACCGATCATGACCACGTCCTCGGGGTGCACGCGCCAGCCGCCTCCCAGTGCGGCGAGGCGCGCGTCACCCAGACCGGTCAGGTGAGCAACCGGCATCCCGTGGACATTGCCGCTGGGGCTGCTGCCCGGCGTGTTGTAGTCGGTGTGGGCGTCCACCCAGATCAGCCCCGTACGTGCGCCCTGGCCGGTGCCCCCACGCAGCGCGCCGCCGGTCACGGTGCCCATGCTGACGCTGTGGTCGCCCCCCAGCGTGACCGGAAAGGTGCTGGCCGGCAGCGCGGCGAGGCGGTCCACGGTGGCGCGGCAGGCCGCCAGGATGGGGTCCAGAAAGGCCAGCCCGCTGTGGGCGTGCTTGTCCAGCGTCTCGGGCAGGGCCACGTCCACGTCGCCCAGGTCGCTGACCACGTGTCCGAGGTCGCGCAGCCGCGCGGCGAGGTGCGCGTTTCTCAGCGCAGAGGGTCCCATGTCCACGCCGCGTCGTCCGGCCCCCAGGTCCATCGGAATGCCCAGAATAGAGATGTCCATGTATAGGAGCTTAGGGCCTGGGACGGCGTATGCCTCAGCTCTGCAACATTATTTCGCCCGGCTGGCTCCTGGCGCGGCCGGCGGGCTATGCGGCTGAATATTCATGCTGAAGGTCCGGGGCCGGGGTCGGCGGCCACAGCCCGGCGGGCCAGCAGCGGCACGGTCAGGCCCTGGCCCAGCAGGCTGAACAGCACAACCACGTAGGTCAGGAACAGCAGGCGGTCGCGCAGTTCGCCGGCCGGCAGGCTGAAGGCCAGGGCAAGCGCCACGCCGCCGCGCAGGCCGGCCCAGGTCATCAGGCGGCGGGTATAGGGCGCGAAGGGTTGCAGGTTCAGGCGCCGGGCGCTCAGCACCTGGCGTTTGTGCGGTCCTGCCCGCTGCGCCTGGGTCTGGTACAGGGTCAGGGGAAGCCACACCCCGAGGCCGCGCGCCGCGACACTGAGCACGGCCACGATCACGCCGACCCCCAGCAGCTCGGGCCGCAGGTTAACCACGAGTGCCTCCAGGGCCAGCAGCACGAACAGCACGGCGTTGAGCACCTGATCGAGCACCTCCCAGAAGCTGCGGATGCGCGCCGTGTCCCGCGCCTCCTGCAACGACAGGCGCCCGGCCTCCTTGCGCCGCGCCCGGCCGATCCGGAGGAGCAGGATCAGGGTGACGCCGCCCGCCGCCACCGTCACCGGGGCCGACACGCCCAGCAGTTCGCCCAGCGCGTAGCCGCCCGTGACGAGCGCCAGCGAGAGCAGCACGGCGGTCGCCTGATCGCGTGCCAGCCGGGTGAGCTGCGCCGTGAGGACGCCCAGCAGCGCCCCCAGGACGATGCCGCCGAGCATCTCGCGCGCCAGCAGGGCGCCGATGCGGCCCACGTCCAGCGGGCCGTCTGTGCCCGCCGCCCCGCCGACCGCCGCTGCCGAGAGCACCGTGAACGCCGCCACCCCCACGCCGTCATTGAACAGGCTCTCGCCGGCGACCAGGGCGCGCAGCCGCTCGGGCACTCCGGCGCGCTCGAGCAGCGGCATGACCGCCACCGGGTCGGTCGGCGCGACGATGGCCCCGAACAGCAGGGCCTGCGCCAGCGTCAGCGGCTGCCCCAGCCAGCCGGTCACGAGGTACAACCCGCCGCCCAGGGTCAGCATGGTGACCAGGGTAGTCACGACCGCCAGCCCGGCGATAATGCCCCGCTCGCGCAGCAGCGCCCCAACGTCCGTCTGCACGGCGCTGGCGAACAGCAGGAAACTGAGCAGGCCCTCCATGACCAGGCGGTCAAAGGGCACGGCCAGCAGCAGCCCGCGTACCCCGGCTGCCTGCGCCACGCCCAGGGCCCCAAGCGCCGCCACGACCGCCGCCAGCATCAGCCCGCCCAGCAGCACCCCGATGGTCGGCGGCAGCCGCAGAAAGCGGGCATTGAGCGCGCTGAGCAGCGCCGTCAGCGTGAACAGCAGGGCGACCAGGGCAGGCAGACTCATCGGGGACGCGGGCTCATCGTGGAGGCAGTGTACCGGGCACCAGGGGTGCTGCCCGTGCCTCAATGCCGCGTAAAGTCGTTCGTGGGCCGGCGCGGGTTAAGCTCCGGGTCAGCAGCGGCCAGACACCGGGCGCCCGGCTTCCCGGCGATCCCTCTCCTACCAGCGCCCCTTCAAGCGTTTCCGGTCCGGCTCCGGCCGGCGTTCTGGCCGTTCCTGTCTCTGTCATGACCCAGCCTGTTTCCGATCAGCCCCCCTCGCCCGCCCTCACGGGGTCCACGTCACTGGACCGCGTGCCCACGCGCCGGGTGCTCGTGGTGGCCGACCACACGCACCCTTTCGTGTACCGCGAGGGCTTTCCGCAGGGGTTGCCGGCGGTGGACCTCGTGCTGGCGGCGGGCGACCTGTCCGGGTCCTACCTGGAATTTCTGGCGAGCAAGCTGCCGGTGCCGGTCGTGTATGTTCACGGCAACCACGAGAACGAGTACGTGACCGAGGACGACAAGCGGGTCCCTCCCCGCGGCGTCGTGGCGGCGCATGGCCGCGTGGTCGAGGCCGCCGGACTGCGCGTCGCCGGGTGGGGCGGCGTGCCGCGTTACCGCGTGGGCGGCAAGGGCCAGTACAGCGACCGCGAGGCCCGCTGGGGGCTGGGGCGACTTGCCTGGAAGGCGCGCCGGGGGGTGGACATCCTCCTCACGCACGCGCCGCCCGAGGGACCGCACGCCGGCAGCGACTACGCCCACCGGGGCTGCGCCGAGCTCAACCGGTTCATGCTGCGCCGCCGGCCCCGGCTCGTCGTCCACGGTCACATCCATGAGTACGAGGGCAAGAAATTCGACTACACCGACGAAGCCAGTGGCGCCCGGGTCGTGAACGCCTACGGGTATCACGTCCTGGACGTGCCGGTCGGGGGAGGGGAGGCCGGCGGCTGAACCGCTGTGGCCGCCTCTCCCGTTGCCGGGTGGTTCAGCGCGTCAGGGCCTCTTCGAGCGCCTCGGCAAAGGCGTCCTCGTCGTCGAGCCAGGGATAGTGGCCGGTGTCGAGCACCGTCACGTCGCCGCCCGCGAGGTCGGCCACCCAGCCCACCTGCTCCGGGTAGCTCGTGCGGTCGTGCGCGCCCGCGATCACGAAAACCGGGCGGCGGATCTCCTGCAGGAAAGGCGGGTACTCGAATTCCCAGAGGCCCTGGTTGACGAGGGCCTGTTGCACCTCCCCGCCGCCAATGAGCTGGCCCTCGGTATCGGCGAATTCCAGGTGCATCCGGCTCTGGGGATCGCGGAACTGCAGCGCATTGAGCAGGTCGCGAGCATTGAGGCGCGAAAACGCCGCCTCGATCCGCGCGGCGCCCACCGGAGCGTGTTCGCCGTCCGCCGACGCGGAGCGCACGTCGTCGGCCGGGTCCTCGACTTCCGTACCGCTCAGGGCCGAGGCTTCTTCGAGCAGGGTCAGAGCAAGCCCAGGGAAGTGCACCCAGGGGTTGACGACGATGACCCGCGCCGCCCGCAGCGGGTAGCGCCGGGCGTACTCCAGTGCGATCAGTGCCCCGAAGCCGTGGCCCAGCGGCACGATGCGGTCGAGCTCCAGAAATTCACGCACGGCCTCCAGGTCACCGACCAGGGTATCGAGGTCCAGGGTGTCTCCGCCCTGGTCGGTGTCCTCCAGGGGACCGCTGCGCCCCGCCCCGCGCTGGTCGAGGTACACGACCCGGCGCTCCGGCATCGCCTCGGCCAGCCGGTCACCGAACAGCGAGCGGAAGGAGTAGCTGTTGTAGCCCGGTCCCCCGTGCAGAAAGACGAGCGCCGGGTCAGGGCTCTCGGGGGGGCCCACCACCTCGAAGTAGAGATCGGCGCCGTTCAGGCGCTCTTCGAAGAAGGTGTCGTCCTCGTGGGCAGGGTCGGTCGGGGCAGCGTCGGGGTCGAAACCGGTCATGTCCGGCATTCTAGGGAGGTCACCCTGAAAATGAAGAGGTCTGCGTGCCTTTCTGGACGCCTACTGCCCGTCCTGGACTGTTCCGTGCCGGGGCCGCGTTTTTCTGGCGCCGCAGACCGGCCGTAGCGCGCGGCCTCCCGGCTTCCCAGCAGGGACCGGCTCCGGCTCGCCCCTGTACTATGCTGCCCCGCATGACTTCTTCCCGCCAGGGCATCGCCTTCACGCTCGACGGCGTGGATGAGCTGACTTTCGCCCGCATCCTGCGCGACGTGATGACGGACACCGCTTTCGCCAGGCCCCTTCAGGTGCAGGCGCAGGAACCGCGTCCCGGCCACAGCGCCCGCCTCACGCTGGCCTTCCTGCCCGGGGACCGCGCCGCCGCCGTGCAGGCCATGCAGCGCCTCAAGACCGTGCTGCTGCGCTACGGCGTGCAGATCGACAGCGTGCATGTTCCCGGCGAGGCATAGGGGGAACGGGTGGGGGAGAGGGCGGCGCGGGGCCGGGATAGAGTACCGGGCATGACCCCCCACCTCGTGATCGTGCCCGGCCTGGGCGGCAGCGGCCCCGGCCACTGGCAGCGCCTCTGGCAGGAGCAGTACGGCGCGTCCTGGGTCGAGCAGGACGACCCCGACGCCCCCACTCCCCAGGCCTGGGCCGATCGCCTGCAGGAGGTTATCGGAGCGACCCCCGGCGAACTCGTGCTTGTCGGGCATTCCTGCGGCGTGCTGACGATCGTGCACTGGGCCAGCCTGTACGGCGGCCACGAACGGGTGCGCGGCGCGCTGCTCGTGTCGCCCACCGACCCCGAGCAGGCCGACATGAGCCAGCTCGCCCCGGCGGTGTGCGCGATGGCCCCGCTCCCCCTCTCGCCGCTGCCCTTTCCGGCCCTGGTGGTCGCCAGCGAGAACGACCCCTACGTGAGTGCCGAGCGCGCCGAGGCCTTCGCCGCTGCCTGGGAGGCCGAGTACGTCTCGGCCGGCGAGGTCGGGCACATCAACATCGCCAGTGGACACGGCCCCTGGCCCGACGGCGAGATTCTGCTGTCCGAGGCCCTGCACGCCTGGACGCCGCCGGACATCGTGCGCTTCTGACCCGGAGGCGCAGCAAAAGGGCCGCCCCCGAGAGAAGGTGGGCGGCCCTGTTCAGTGAAGGCTCAGTTGGCGGCGGCGGGTTCGAGATGCTTGTCGAGCAGCGACTCGAAGGCGCGCTTGGGCTGGGCGCCGACCATGCCCTCGACCGGCTGGCCGTCCTTGAACAGGATCATCGTGGGGATGCTCATGACCCGGAACTGGCCTGAGGTCTGGGGGTTGTCGTCCACGTTGACCTTGCCCACCTTGACGCGGCCCTCGTACTGGCCGGCGAGCTCCTCGATGACCGGCCCGATGATACGGCAGGGACCGCACCAGGGCGCCCAGAAGTCGACCAGGGTCAGGCCCTCGCTGATCTCGTTCGTAAAGTTGGTATCCGTGAGTTCCACAGGCTTCATGCCCCGACTCTACACCTGCGGGCCTACCTGGAGATAGGGAATGCATGGGCATGGCCCTAAGCGGAGGTTTAACTCCGCGTGTGCGGGGCGACAATCGCGCCTATGCTGCGGCCATGAGTCCAAGGACCCGCCCCGCGCTCCCAGCGGTCACGGAGGAAGTCTGGCCGGGGCAGGACAGGCCGGCCGGCCTTCCCGCGGGGCCGACCCTGCGCCCTTCCGGGTGGTTCAGGTTCCCGGCGCAAGACGCATGAGGACTGGGCTCTGTCCGGAGCTGCGGCCCGAACTGCGGCGCGGCGCAGAGCTCTTTGGGGCAGGCGAGTGGTGGGAGGCCCACGAAGCCTGGGAGGCCGAGTGGATGCGCGCGTCGGGCGACGAGCGCCGCTTCGTCCAGGCGCTGATTCTGCTCGCCGCCGCCCTCCACAAGCGCTGGAAGATGGGCAGCGAGACCCACCGCAACTTCTACAAGGCCGGGGCGTATCTGGACTCTCTGCCCGGCGAGTACGGCGGGGTAGACCTCGTCGCCCTGCGGGCCGAGGTGTGGGCCGCGCTGCACACTGCGGGGCAGCGGCCTCAGCTGCGGGGCCCGGTGCTGGCCCGGCCGGGCGCCGCGCCGGACTGACGCTGGGTGGGCCGCGGACTGTCGCCCCTGGCCGGTGATCCGGTATCCTGCGTGGTGGCCCCCGGACGGGCGGCCGCAGTTCCGGAGACTCCCATGACAGAACGTATTGCACTCTTTATTGACGGCGCCAACGTGTACGCGGCGGCCAAACGCCTCGGTTGGAACTTCGACCACCGCAAGATCCTGGAGCATTTCGCGGCCTACGGCACGCTGCACAACGCCTTCTACTACACGGCCGTGCCCATGCCCATGGACGACAAGCAGAAGCGCTTCATCGACGCGCTGACCTACATGGGCTACACGGTGCGCACCCGGCCGCTGCGCGAGGCGACCGACGAACACGGCGACACCTACCGCCGCGCGAGCCTGGACATCGAACTCGTGACTGACCTGCTCACCGGTGCCGACCGCTACGACGTGGCCGTGCTCCTGACGGGTGACGGCGACTTCGAGCGCCCTGTCGAGGCCCTGCGCGCGCGCGGCAAGCGCGTGGTCGTCGCCTGCATTCCCGAGATGACGAGTTACGAACTGCGCAACGCTGCCGACGAGTACGTGGATTTCAAGGACATCCGCACCGAGGTCGAGCGCCCCGGCTACCGCCTGCCCAGCGAGTCGGGCCGCGGCAGCGACGCCCAGCGGGAAGCCCAGCGTCCCTTCTACGCCTCCTCGGCCGCCCTGAGTGGGGGCGATGAGCGCTGAGGCTCCGGTCCGCCTGCCCATCGCGCTCGACGCGGCGGGCGGCGACCACGGGGTAGCTCCCAACGTCGAGGGCGCGGTGCAGGCGGCGCGCGGCGGCGTGGGCGTGCTGCTCGTCGGCCCCCGCGTGGCCCTGCACGCCGAGCTGGGCAAGCACACGGGCAGCGCGGCCCTGCCCATCGAGGTCGTCGAGGCGGCTGACGTGATCGGGATGGACGATCACGCCAGCGACGTGCGCAGCCGCCGCGAGGCGAGCATCAACGTGTGCACGGCCCTGGTCAAGGAGGGCCGCGCCGCCGCCGCCGTGAGCATGGGCCACAGCGGCGCGACAATGGCGTCGGCGCTTCTCACCCTGGGCCGCATCAAGGGCGTGGACCGGCCCGCCATCCTCACGCACCTGCCGGCGCAGGGAGGGTTCACGACGCTGCTCGATGTGGGCGCCAACGCCGACGTCAAGGCCGCCTACCTCGCGCAGTGGGCGCGGCTGGCGACCGTCTACCTGCGGGTGGTCGAGGACCGGGAAAACCCCACAGTCGGCCTGCTCTCCATCGGGGAGGAGGACCACAAGGGCAGCGCGCTGGTCGTCGAGGCCCACGGCCTGCTGCGCGCGGCGCACGGGCAGGGGGTCAACTTTCACGGCAACGTTGAGGGCCGCGACATCCTGCGCGGCACCACCGACATCGTCGTGACCGACGGCTTTACCGGCAATGTGGTCCTCAAGCTGGCCGAGGGCGAGGCCAAGGTGCTCTTCGGCTGGGTGCGCGAGGCCCTGGGCAGCACCCTGAAGAGCAAGGTCGGCGGCCTGCTCGTGCGGGGCGCGCTGCGCGGCTTGGCCGAGCGGATGGACCCGAGTACCTACGGCGCGAGCATCCTGCTGGGCGTGCGCGGCCTGACCTTCATCGGGCACGGCAGCGCCGACGCCCGCGCGGTCAAAAACGCCCTGCTGCGCGCCGAGCGTGCCCATGAGGCGCAGCTCATCTCGCGCCTCGAAGCGGCGCTCGCGGCTCCCGCCTCCCAGGACTGAGCCCTACGCCAAACCCTCACTGTCTCATGAGAGATTGGCGCTCATGTGGGAACAGATTCAAACCCAATTCGCCAAGCCGCAGGTCTGGATCGGCTTGGCGATTACCCTGCTCGTGGCCTACGCCCTGTTCCGCTTCGGGCGGACGGTGCTGCGCCGCCTCGAACCGCACCTGAGCCGTCCACTGACACTGGGGTTGCGCGCACTCTGGATGCTGACGGTCGTGGTGGGCTGGCTCTCGGTCGCCACGCACGTCGCGTATCTGCCCAACGTACCGGTGCTGTTCGATCTTGGCCAGGACATCATGGGGGGCTTCCGCAACAGCGCGGGGCAGACAGTGGTCATCGTGGCACTGGCGCTCATCGCCTGGAATTTCGTCGGGCTGGTCAGCCGCCGGGTCGTGCCGGATCAGGAGTTCAACCGCCGCAGCGTGCGCGTGCAGACCCTCAAGGGCGCGGTCGAAAGTACCCTCAAGGTCGCCATTGCAATCATCAGCGTGATCGCGGGTCTTCAGGCGCTGGGCATCAACGCCAACAGCCTGCTCGCGGGCGTCTCGGTCCTGGGTCTGGCGGTGGGTTTCGGCGCGCAGAGCCTCGTGCGCGACGTGTTCACGGGGTTCTTCATCCTGCTCGAAGACCAGTACGGGGTGGGCGACGTGATCACGGTCAACGGCGGCGCGCTCTCGGGCGGCGTCGAGAGGCTCAACCTGCGCGTGACCACCCTGCGCGCGATGGACGGCACGGTGCACATCATTCCCAACGGCCAGATCAACACGGTCAGTGTGAGCAGCAAGGACTGGTCTCGCGTGGTCGCCACCGTGGACGTGACCTACACCGCCAATATCGACGACGCCCTGAAGGTACTCGAGCGCGTGAGCGACGAGATCTACAAAGACGAGCAGTGGAACGGCTTTTTTCTGGAGGCTCCCGAGCAGCAGGGGGTCACGCAGCTCGCGCCCGACGGCGTGACCCTGCGCGCACTGTTCAAGGTGCAGCCCAAGAGCCAATACGCCATCGGGCGCGAGTTCAACCGGCGCATCAAGATCGCCATGGACGAGCAGGGCATCGAGATTCCCTCGCCCCAGCGCGGCGTGACCTTCGGCGACCGCCCCCTGGAGATCCGGCTCGTGCGCGCGCCCAGGGACCACGGCAGTCTGGATGGCCAGAACCGCTCCCAGGCCCCGGTCCAGCCCTCGCTTACCCGCGAACCCGAAGAGGGCGAGCTGACCTGAGCCGTGAGGTCCCGCTGCTGGGCCGGAGCCCCGCGGCGACCCGCCGACCGGAGCCCCCGAGGCTCCAGGGTTTTCCCGGTCCCCGGAAGAGGCTGCCAGGGGGCCGGGAAGGCAGGAAATCCCCAAGGTCTGCCCAGCGCTGCCCCCTGGAAACTCTGTGGATATTTTCGCGTACTGTGGAGCATGACCCGCTCCTCCACCGCCCAGATCCAGGACATGTTCGCCCAGAGTACCGCCGTTCTCGTGCAGCCCAGTCCGCAGACCTTCGAGCGCTTCGAGCGCCGGGGCGGATTGAACCAGGCCCTGCTGTACGTGGTGTTGGCCGCGTTGGTGTCGGCCGTCATCGCGGGCTTCTTCGGCATCTTCCACAGCGGTGTCAACCCGCTGACCCAGTTCTTCAGCCGCCTGATCGGTATTCCGCTTCAGTTCTTCGCCTTCACGGGGCTGGTGTACTTCATCGGGCGCTCGCTGTTCCGGGGAACCGGCACCTTCCCCGAGGTGGCCTACTCCTTCGCGCTGTTCTACGTGCCCCTGAGCATCCTGGGCACCCTGATCGGGATCATTCCCATCCTGGGCTGGCTGGCCGGTCTGGTCATCGCCGTCGCCATGATCTACTTCGGCTACCTCGCCGCGCAGTCGAGCATGAACCTGCGCGATCCGGTCAGCTCAGTGGTGACGCTGGTCCTCTCGGGCCTGGCGTACTTCGTGGTCGGGCTGGTGCTCGCCGTCGTCTTCTGAGGTCGGGGCACGGAAGGAAGGGGGCAGCCAGCACGGCTGCCCCCTTCCTTTCCTGTGCTGCTCATTACTGCTCACCGTAGACGTGAACCGCCACGTCGAGTTTGCCCTGACCGCCGCCGTAGTACGTGCCGCGTACGGGCGACACGTCGCTGTATTCGCGGCCATGCCCGATCTTGATGTGCTTCTCGCCGGCCAGACAGTTGTTGGTCGGGTCGTAGCCCAGCCAACCGTAGCCGGGAATCAGGCACTCGACCCAGGCGTGGGTGGCCTCGGCTCCCAGCATCTCGCCGCCGCTGTAGAGGTACCCGCTGACATAGCGCGCCGGAATCCCCAGTTGCCGTGTGATGCCCAGCATGGCGTGCGTGAAGTCCTGGCACACCCCGCGCTTGAGCTGCGCGAACTCGGCCAGCGGCGTATTGACGGCCGTCGCCCCCGGGTCGTAAGTGAACATGCGGTAGAGCGTGGTCGTCAGCGACATCAGGAAGGCGGGCAGGTCGTCGTCGGGGCCGGGGCGCGCGACGCCGAACAGCTCCGGCCACGGCCCGGACGGCACGCGCGGGCTGGGCACCAGAAACTCGGTGTGGTGGCTGCGCACGCCGCGCAGCACGCTCATGGGGGCGGGCAGCGGCAGGGTGACGGGGTGGGTGTCCACGAGCGCCTGCGCCTCGATCAGGAGATGCGTGTGCGGCTCGTGAACGTGAACGTGGTGCACGATGGCCCCGAAGTAGTCCTTGTGCGAGGTCACTTCAGCGTCCGGCGTCACGTTCAGGTGAAAGAAACGCAGGGTCTGCCGCACCTCCTGAATGGGGTGCAGCCGCACCTGATTGAAGGAATCCCAGGCCGGTTTGGGGTAGTGGTACTCGGTGGTGTGCCGGATCTCGCAGCGCATACAGGGGCCTCTGGCAGCCCGGCGGAGTGCCCCAGGGGGCAGGCCTCGGCCGGGCCTCTTCTGACGCGGGCAGTCTGGCACGTTTGCCGGGACGGCGTGTTCATACAGTTCAGACGAGTCGCGCGCGGTGGCAGGAGTTGTTCACTGTTCTGCTCCACTGGACGCGGAAACCGTGCCCGGACGGACGAAGTTGGGTCCGCAGTGCACGGCGCATGGTCCGCCTATTCCTGTTGGAAGTAGGCCGCGTTGATGGCTGCCCCCACGCGGTTGAAGTCGCCCAGCAACTCTTCGAGCGAGGGGTCCTCGCCCCCCAGAATGTCGGTGATGCGCGAGTATTGCAGCCGCGCCACCAGCCACCGCGCCAGCCGCGCGATCTCGGGATGCTGGCCGGGATGACAACGCTCGATCTGCGAGAGGGCCTCGAACAGGTTCTCGGCGCTGTAGCGGACGCTGCGGGGAAAATACTCGTCGAGCAGCAGGAACTCACCGATGCGGTGAATGTCGATGCCGGTGTGGACCCGCTTGCGGTAGGCCTCGTAGGCGCTCGATCCCTTGAGCACGCTGACCCAGCGCTGTTCCTGAAGCGCTCGGCCCGCCGGGTCGGTCACGAGGCTGGCGTCGATCCCGCGGTAGCGGCTCTGCAGCACGCGCAGGGTGTTGTCGCCGCGTTCGAGCATCTGCCCGGCCCGCAGGAACGACCAGCCCTCGTCGCGCGGCAACGTGGCGAAGGCGATGCCGAAAAAGAACTGCGAGGCGTCGCGGGCGGCGGCGCAGTACTCGAACAGGCCGTCGCGGTCGAGCACCGCCTCGTTGCCGAAGCACAGGTTCAGGTAGCTGCGGTTCAGGGTCTCCCACATCTCGCTGGGCAGGCGGTCGCGCAGGCCGCGCGCGTTCTCGCGGGCGTGGGCCACGCTGCTGGCGATGGAGCTGGGATTGTCGCGGTCGAAGGCCAGCCACGAGCTGATGGCGCGGGCGTCGAGGCGGCCGTACTTGGCGCGCAGTTCGGTGTCGCCGCCCGTGAGTTCCAGCAGCGGCATCCAGTATTCGCGGGCTCGCCCGGCGGTCTCCAGGGTCGCGTAGTAGTTGACGTTCAGCAGCCGGGCGGTGTTTTCGGCCCGCTCGATATACCGCCCGATCCAGAACAGGTTCTCGGCCAGGCGCGAGAGCAGCAGCATCAGTTCTCCTCTCCCTGGTTCAGGGTGCCTTTTTCCAGTTCCTGCTGGTACGAGTGCTGGCCCGGCGTGCCTTCGGCGTGTGGCGCGCGGTCCGGCTCAGGGGCCAGTTCCTCCTTCTCCATTTCCTGTTGATAGGAGTGCTGGCGCAGCGGCGCCGGTTCGGGCGTGCTGGCCGGAGTCTCGCCGGACTGCTCCTGGCGGGGCTGAGGCCCGGTCTGGGTGCTGCCGTCCGTCTGCACGAGGTACTGCACCTGGCTCTGCTCGTAGGCGGCGACCCGCGCCTGCTCGGCGGCGTGTTCCTGGGCGCGGCGCACGGCTGCGGAGCGCTCGGGCGCCTCGTCCTCGCTGGACACAGTTCCGGTCTGAATGCCGGGGGTCAGGTGTCCCAGGGCGTGGTCGTGGCGCACGCCCTGGGCCTGGGGCGCACTCTGGGACTGCGACTGGCTCTGGCTGCCGCCGCCGGTCTGGGTCTGGCTCTGCGATTGGCCGCCCAGGCCCTGCGGTCCCCCCAGGCCCAGGGGCACCGAGCCGAAGCCGCCCTGGTACTGGCTCTGCGACTGGCTCTGGGTGCCCAGGGCGTCGCCGTGCATGATCTGGCTCATGCCCTGGGGCGCGGCGGGGCCGTCGTGTTCCAGCACCCAGGTGTCCTTGCTGCCGCCCCCCTGTGAGGAGTTGACGACCAGGCTGCCCCGGCGCAGCGCCACGCGCGTCAGGCCGCCGGGAACGATGGTCGTCTCCTGCGGGCCGCACAGGATGTAGGGCCGCAGGTCGATGTGCGCGGCCTCGAACTCCTGCGAGTCGGGGTAGAAGGTGGGATGGCGCGAGAGCCCCACCACCGGTTGGGCGATGAACTCGCGCGGGTTGGCGCGCACCTTGACCAGGAAGGTCTCGACTTCCTCGCGCGTCGCTGCCGGCCCGATGAGCATGCCGTAGCCGCCCGCTTCGCCGACCGCCTTGATCACGAGTTCGGCGGCGTTCGCCAGGATGTGTTCGAGGTGATCGGCGTTCCAGCCCAAATAGGTAGGCACGTTATTGAGGATCGGCGCCTCGCCCAGGTAGTAGCGGATCATGTCGGGCACGTAGGCATACACGGCCTTGTCGTCGGCGACCCCGGTGCCGATGGCGTTGGCGATGGCGACGCGGCCCTGGCGGTACACGTCCACGAGGCCCGCGACCCCCAGCGCCGAATCACGCCGGAAGGCCAGCGGGTCGAGGAAGTCGTCGTCCACGCGGCGGTAGATCACGTCCACCTGCTGCCGGCCGCCGGTCGTGCGCATCCAGACCCGGCCGCCGTCCACGAACAGGTCGCGGCCCTCGACGAGTTCCACGCCCATCTGCTGGGCGAGGTAGGCGTGCTCGAAATACGCGCTGTTGTACATGCCCGGCGTCAGCACGACCACGGTGCCCCGGTCGCGCGGCGACATTGAGCGCATCAGCGAGAGCAGCGCTGTGGCGTAGTGCCCCACCGGCCGCACGCCCTGGTCCTCGAACATGCCCGGATAGATCCGGGTCATGGCCTGGCGGTTGGCGAGCAGGTACGATACGCCGCTCGGCGAGCGCAGGTTGTCCTCGAGTACGAGGTACTCGCCGCGCTCGTCGCGGATCAGGTCGGTGCCCACGATGTGGGTATAGATGCCCTGCGGTACCTTGACCCCGTGGACCTCGCGCCGGAAGTGCGAGGACGTGTAGACGAGTTCGGCCGGAATGACGCCGTCGCCCAGGATCTGCGCGCTGCCGTAGATGTCACCCAGGAAGGCGTTCAGGGCCTTGACCCGCTGCTTGAGCCCGGCCTCCACATGCGCCCACTCGCTTGCCGGAATGATGCGCGGCACGGGGTCGAAGGGAAAGGTACGCTCGGTGCCCAGCGCGTCGCCGTACACCGTGAAGGTGATGCCCTGGTTGCGGAAGGCCATGTCCAGCAGTTCGTGTCGCCGGCTGAATTCTGCTGTGCCCAGCCGGTCTATGTAGTCATGCGCGCCCTGATAATGCGGCCGAACCTGCCCCTCTGGGGTAAACATCTCGTCGTAAAACCTGTTGCCCGGTTCGTACCTCATCTCGCCTCCCCATGTCGTGCGGTCACTTCAGGATACCGGCCCCGCCGTGGGCCGCGCCAGAACGGCGCCAGACAGCCCCGGCGCCGGTCAGGGCCCGCTATGCTCGGCCCAGTGAAACTCCGTGTCCTGCGCCGGCTGTGTGCCGCCCTGCTGTTCGTTGCCCTGGCTCTGGCGTCTCCGGTCACGGCGCAGAGTGGGGGGAGTTTCGGCGGCTCGACCGGGGGCAGCTCGTCCTCCTCGGGCTCCGGTTCGTCGGGGTCCACCTTCTCGGGGTCGTCGGGAACGCGGTCCTCCACATCGTCAGGGACGGCGTCCCCGGGCACGGATTCGCCAGACGACAGTGTGCCCGACTGGGTGGTCGAGGTCTTCCTCGTGCTCGTGTTTGCCGGGGCGGCCGTGTTCCTGCTGGTGTTCGTATGGCAACTGGCGCTCAGCCTGTTCGTGCCGCGCAGCGTGGTGTTCGTGCAGCTGCTGCTCGCCGAGTCGCCCGAGTTGCAGCGCCGCATCGGCAAGATCGCCCGCAGCGCCGACGCGGACGCGGCGGGCCAGCTGCCCGAGATGTTCCGGCAGGCTGTCCGGGCGACCCTGAAGGCCAGCCCCGACTGGGTCTACGGACACGCGGTCGTCGAACGGGGCCGCTCCGGCGCCATGACCCGCCGGCTCGCGGCCCTCGCCGTCCTGGCCCGCGCCGCCTTCACGGTCGAGACGACGAGCAACCAGCAGGACGGCCGCGACGACGGTCCCGAGGTGCAGGCCGACACCTCCACGCGGGCAGACGGCGCGCCGCTGTATTTCGCCGTGTCGCTCGGGGCTGTCACGACCCGCACCCTGCGCGCCCTGCCCCCCGGGCCCCAGAACGCCGAACAGCTCCGGGCCGTGCTGGAGGAACTGGCCCAGAAGGGCAACATCGAGGAGGTGCAGGTCATCTGGAGCCCCGACACCCCCGGCGAGTTCCTGACCGACAACCAGGCCCTCGGCAAATACCCGGACCTGGGCAAGCTCTGAAGCCTCAGGCCAGCGTGCCGGCGGGCAGGAGCACCGCCCGCGCCGGGGCGCCGTCCACGCCCGCCAGGGGGAGGGGCAGGCACATCAGGTCGTAGTCGCCGTCGGGCGTGGCGCTGAGGTTCAGGCCCTCCAGAATGAGGACGCCGGTCTCGCGGCAGGCCGCGTGGGCCTCCAGGGTCTTGCTCGTCATCGGGTCCACGCTGGGGCAGTCGGTTCCCAGGAGGCGCACGCCGCGCCGGGCGATCTCGTGCACGAAGCTCGGGGTCAGGGCCGTGAAGTCCTCGGGAAAGGTGTCCCAGTGGGCGGGCTGCCCGGTGTGCAGCAGCAGCCGGGGCGGCAGCACGTCGGGCAGGCCCGCCAGGGCGTCGGGAGTCACGTAGCCGTCCTGCGGGGTGACGCTCAGCACTTGGCAGGGACCGACGTACACTTCCAGCGGCACCTCGTCCAGACGCACGCCCGCGTCGTCGTAATGCCAGGGCGCGTCCACGTGGGTGCCGGTGTGGGTGCTCGTCGCCAGCTCGCCCGTGTTCACGCTGTCGCCCTGGGCGATGCGGGCCACCGGGGTCAGGCGGTAGGGGGCGTCGCCGGGCCAGGTGGGGTGGCCGGGCGTGAGCAGACGCGAGATGTCTTGCATGGGCATGCGCGCAGGATAGCGGGCAGCAAGAAAAAAGGCCCGCCACGTTGCCGGGCGGGCCTGGGTGCAGTTCGGGCTCAGACGCTGATTTCGGCGAACCTCGCGTTCTCGCGGATGAACTCCTTGCGCGGGGCCACGTCGTTGCCCATCAGGGCGTCGAAGATCTCGTTGGCGATGATCAGGTCGTCGATGCTCACACGCTTGAGGACGCGGCGTTCGGGGTCCATGGTGGTTTCCCACAGTTGCTCGGCGTTCATCTCGCCCAGCCCCTTGAAGCGCTGGATCTCGTACTTGCGCCCGTCACGGGTGGCCTGCGCCACATGCCGCTTGAGCTCTTCCTCGTTGTAGAGGTAGGTGCCCTTCTTCTCGCGGCCCACGGTAATCCTGTAGAGAGGCGGCTGCGCGATGTACAGGTGGCCCTGCTCGACGATAGGCCGCATATAGCGGAAGAAGAAGGTGAGCAGCAGCGTCGTGATGTGCCCGCCGTCCATGTCGGCGTCGGTCATGATCACAACCTTGTGGTAGCGCAGGTTCGAGAGGTCGAAGTGCATCTGGTCGCCCGTGCCCTCGACGCCCGCCCCGATGGCGCCGATCAGGCTGCGGATTTCGGCGTTCTTCAAGATCTTGTTGAGCTCGGCCTTTTCCACGTTCAGGATCTTGCCGCGCAGCGGCAAAATCGCCTGGAAGCGCCTTTCACGTCCGCCCTTGGCCGATCCGCCGGCCGAGTTGCCTTCCACGATGAACAGTTCGCTCTCCGAGGGATCCTGCGACGAGCAGTCGGCAAGCTTGCCGGGCAGGTCCTCGTTGTCCAGCGGGTTGCTGCGGCGCACGATGTCGCGGGCCTTGCGTGCGGCCTCGCGGGCGCGGGCAGCCTCGGCGGCCTTCTCGACGATCGTCTTGCCGATCTTGGGGTTCTCTTCGAGGAACTCCGCGAACTTCTCGCCGACCACCGCGTTCACGGCCGTCTGGGCCTCGCTGTTGAGCAGCTTGACCTTGGCCTGCGACTCGAACTGCGGCTCGCCGAGCTTGACCGACACCACGCAGTAGATGCCTTCGAGGAGGTCGTCGCCGCTGGGCACGGGGTTGCCTGACTTGATCATGTTCTTGTCGCGGGCGTACTTGTTCAGAATGCGGGTATACGCCGTCTTGAACCCGGTCAGCGGCGTGCCGCCGTCGCGGGTGCGGATCATGTTGGCGTAGGTCAGGATGTTGTCGCTGGCGTAGGTGTTGGCGTGGATGAACGCCACCTCGACCTCGACGTCGTTGCTCCGGCCGCGCATCACGATGGGCTGGTCATAGAGCAGCTTGGTGTCGTCGGTGACGAGCGCGCGGGCGAAGTTGGCGATGCCGCCCTTCTCGAAGAACTCTTCTTGCTTGATCTCGCCACCGTGCAGTTCGGTGCGCTCGTCACAGATGACGATCTTCAGGCCGGTCAGGTACGCCAGTTCACGCAGGCGGTTGCGGATGCGCGAGTAGTCGAACTGGTTGTCGAACTCCTTGAAGATGGCCGGGTCGGGCAGGAAGGCCACGCTCGTCGCCCACGTCACGTCGTCCGGCGTGGGGCCGAGGTCTTCGAGGGGAGTCGCCAGTACGCCCTTCTCGAACCGGATGTGGTACAGGCGCCCGCCCTTGTTGACGTGCACGTCGAGGAAGGTCGAGAGGGCGTTCACCACGGTCGAGCCGACGCCGTGCAGGCCGCCGGACACCTTGTAGGCGCCCTGGCCGAACTTACCGCCCGCATGCAGCTCGCTGAAGATCACTTCGATGGCTGGGCGGCCCTTGGACTTCATGATGTCCACCGGAATGCCGCGCCCGTCGTCGATCACCGAGGCGCTGCCGTCGGCGTGCATGGTGATGCGCACCTCGGTCGCGAAGCCCGCGAGGCCCTCGTCGATGCCGTTGTCGATGATCTCGGTCAGGAGCTGGTGGTAGCCGTCCACACCCGTGCCGCCCTGCACGTACATGCCGGGGCGCTTGCGTACGGCGTCCATGCCCTCGAGCATGGTGATGTGGTCGGCGGTGTAGTCGGCGCTCGGGCCGGCCTGCGCGGTCAGCTCGGTCACGGTGGAAGGTTCGTCAGTTCTGGTCATGGATCTCCTCGGCCACCCTGGTACTGGTGGTCCTGGTCCAGAGAATTCAAGGGGGGTCAATCGGGGGAAAGACGCGCACTGGGCCGCCTTTCCAGCGGTCCCTCAGTATACTCCGAAGGTTGAAAACGGTCAAATTTATTCTGTAGTGGACAGAATAGGTGGGGTGATTTGCGCGGGGCGGAGCCGGGGGGCGCCTCGCCCCGCGCTCCGCTTCCGCATCCCGCCGTCAGGGGGCACAATAGGGGGCCGATGCCCCGCGCCGCCCTGTCCTTCCGTCTCACCGCCGCGCTGCTGTGCGGGAGCCTCGCCCTGGCTGCCTCGCCGGCGGCTCCCGTCCCCACGCCTACGGCGGCCGAGTCCTGCACCCTGCCTGCCGGTACGCTGCCCACCCTCACGCGCGCCGTGTTCGTTCTCGACACCAGCGGCAGCATGCGCGGCATCGGGGACGGTCGGGCCGACATCTTCGGCCGGGTCAAGGCCAGCGTGAGCGCCTACGTGGCGGCGGCCCGGCCGGACCGTGTGGACCTCATCACCTTCGACGGCGGCCTGCGCACTCGCCGGGGCTACGCGCTGCCCGCCGACGCCGATACCTTCGCGCGGGACCTCGCGGCTCTGCGCGCCGACGGCTCGAACACCTACCTGTACCGCAGCCTGCGCGACGCCCTGTCGCCGCTGGCCGGGGGCGAGCGCTACCTCACCGACGTGTTTCTCCTCACGGACGGCATCGACAACAATCCCCGGCGCCGGGTCAGCGCGGCGCAGGCGCTCGCGGCCTTCCGGGGGCGCGGCGCCCTCGACCGCTTGACCTATCTCGCCCTGGGCACCGAGATTCCCGCCGAGGCGGTCTCGGCACTGGCGGGCAGCGGCTACGCGCGCGGCCTGAGTCTGCCGGTCGGCACCGTGCCGGACCTGAGCCGCGTACGCGGCACCGTGCCGGTCACTGTCACCGACCCCGCGCAGGTGCCGGCTCCCTACCCCGACGGTACGCCGTTGCAGCTCGGGGGGCCGGGGGGCGCGGAGATCGCCCTCGCCCAGCTACAGGCCTCAGGCGGCCTGACCCGGCTTTCTGTCCGGGTGGAGGTGCCGCAGGGCACGGCGGCGCTGCTGTGCGCCGCGCCGGCGGGCGCTGCGTCCACCACTGGCACCGCTCTGGAGGGCCTGCCGCCCCAGCGCGTGCTGCTCACCCTGAACCTGCCGCCGCAGCCCGCCGCTCCGCAGGGCTGGCTGGCCTGGGTGCGCGGGGTGCTGGGCAGAGACTCCGCGGCCGGGTCAGGGGGCCGCGCGGTACAGGCCGCCGCTCCTGTGAATGCTGCAGCCGGCGGAGCGCGCTGGCAGTGGCTCAACCCCGGAGCCGACCGCACGCTGTCGCCTGGAGAGGACACCGTGCTGCGCTACCGTGTCTCGCCCGGCACCGACCTGACGGGCGCGCGGCTGGAGCTGCCCGGCGACGCGGGGGGGGCTGCCGCCGGCCTGGAGACGGCCCTGGAGACGCAGCCGGGCGCGCACGAGTTCACCGTGCGCCTGCGCCGCGCCGCTGAAGCGGGCCAGAGTCCCACAGGTCAGGAGGTCTCCGCCCGGCTCATCCTCGCTTCCGGTGAGACGCTGGCGCTGCCGGGGGTATTCGCGGGACCGCAGGCGGGAGCGGGCCAGACCGTGGTGCTGACCCCGGTCGGAGAGGGGCCGGAGGCCGGGGCCACCCCGACCGGTCCGGCGGCGCCCCGCGGCGCCCCGCGCTGGGGCCTGTGGGTGCTGGGGGGGGCGCTGCTGCTGGCCCTGGCGGCCCTGGCCCTGCGGCGCCGGCGCGGCGCGGGCAGCGGAGGTCCCGCCCCGCGGAGCGCGGCCGTCCCTGCGGCGCGGCACAGTTTCGCGGCCGGAGCAGTGCCCACCGTGGAGGGCCTGACCTACAAGGAGGACCGCACGCTGGCCCTCGTCATGGTGGGCGGCGAACTGAGCAGCGTTCCCACGCCGCTGGGCGGGCCCTTCGACATCGGCCTGCTCTCCCGGGTCCCTCACCTGAGCGGCGTGCGCGCCGAGCAGCACCGGGACGGTCTGCGTCTGCTGCACGTGCCGGACGACCTCGAAGTTCGCCAGAGCGGCCGGCTGCTGCGGCCCGGCGACGTCGTGCGGCCCGGGACCCTGCTGGACGTGGCGCTGGCCGACGCCTCGCGCGTGCCGCACCCCCCGCTGGGGTCGCTGGTGGGCCTGGGGCTGCCGCTGACCCTGCGGGCCGACGGCGTGAACGTGCAGGTGGCCGGGCCCTACGCCACCCACGCCCTGAGCCTGCCGTCCGGGATCACCGATCTGGGCGAGGCGTTCGGCGCGCCGGCGCTGCGCGGCCTGAAGGTGAGCGTCACGGCCGGGCGAATCCTGCTGGCCGATCTGCCCGCCGACCTGCTCCTGAACCGCGTAGGGGACCCGCAGCCGCTGCGCCCTGGTACCTACCTGCCCCCCCAGACCGAACTCGGCCTGCCCGAACGCTGAGCGGCTTCCGGCGGGTCCGGGTCACCTGACCTGCGGCCAGGGCGCCGGGCACGCTACGCTGCGGGGTATGGAGTTGCTGCGGCTCATTCACGGGTACATCCTGCCCCCGCTGTTGCCGGTGCCCCTCATCACCACGCCGCTGACCCTCATCACGCTCGTGCTGTTCGTGTGGAGCCTCGCGCCGGCCCTGAAGGGCGAGGTGCGGCCGGGGTTCGTGGTGTGGGTGCGCGTGACCTGGCTCGCCTTTCTGTTGCCGGCGGTGACCGGGGTGGCGCTGGCCCTGGGCGGCCTCAAGGTGCCCAGTTCGACCGACGTGGGGGGCGGCTTGACCAAATACGGCCTGCCGGTGGACGCCAAACGCGACGGCGAACACTGGATGTACGCGGTCTTCGCGCTGCTGAGCCTGTTCATCATCGAGGTCCTCATTGCCGGGCGCATCCTCGACCGCAAGAAGGGCCTGCGGTACCTGCCGGTCGTGACCCTGTTTCTGTACGGCGTGGCGTACATGGTCGCGCGTGTGGCGGTGTTTCCCGGCAATTCGGTGACTGGCGGCTGAGCCCTGAAGACGGCGGTGTCCTTTTCCGGATGAGATTCCGGTCAGTTTGAGTTCATCCGGCGTCCGGTGCGCCGTGTTCAAGTGGGCACCGGATGCGACGTGTTGCCCTGACTCTGCTGTTTTTTTCCCTGCCGGTGCCCGGTGCGCCGGCCTGGGCCGCACCCACGACCCCGGTTGTCCGGCCCGTCACCATGAAGGTGAAGGCCGGCGACACCCTGTACCGCCTCGCCCGGACCCATCACCTCAGTGTGGTTCAGCTGCGGCGTTGGAACGGCCTGAGCGGCAACGTCATCCATGTGGGGCAGGTGCTGCGCCTGCGCCCTCCGGCGACTCCCGCCGCCGTCACCAGGCCGGTCGCCGCTCCAGTCAAACCAGCGCTGGTCAAGCCACCTCCTGCCAAGCCAGCGGCTGCCAGACCTGCACCGGTACCGGACCCCGTGAAGCCTGCCGCGCCGGCGGTCAGCCGCAGCGGCGGGATATATACCGTCAAGCGCGGCGACACGCTGGGAGTGATCGCGCGCCGGGCGGGGGTCAGCGTGGAGGCTCTGCAACAGGCCAGTGGCCTGAAGGGCACCCTGCTCCAGCCGGGCCAGCGCCTGCGGGTACCCCCGCGCGGCACGGTGGCGGCCGCACCCGCGGTGGTGCGGGTCCCCGCCCTGCCCGCCGGCAAGGAGTCGCGGCTGGTCTACACCTACGTGCGGGTGGGCCGGGGCGAGACCGCGACGGGCCTCGCCGCGCGCTACCGCACCACCCCCGACGCCCTGCGGCGCCTGAACGGCCTGTCCACCGTCCAGATGATCGTGCCGGGGGCCAAGGTGCTGGTGCCCAGCCGCGTGGCGGTACCGGTGCCCCCGGCGGCGCTGCGCAGCGCCGTGAGCTACCGCGCCGCGCGTCCCCTGAACATCCCCGTCCAGGTCGTGCAGGTAGACCTGCGCTGGCGCAACGTGCTCGTGGCGCCGGTGCTGCCTGGCCGCGGCCTGAGCTTTGCCAGTGGGGCCACGGTGGGTTCCCTGGCCCGCACGAGCGGCGCGCGGGCGGTGGTCAACGGCAGTTATTTTCACCCGCACACCTACGCGCCGGCCGGCGACATCGTCATGCAGGGGCGGCTGCTGACGTGGGGACGCATTCCGGCCGCGCTGGCGATCACGCCCGACAACCGCGCGAGCATCGCCGCCAGCACCACCGCGCTGTTCAGCCGTCCGCTTGATACGAGCTGGTCGGGCATGGAGACGGTCGTCGCCACCGGGCCGCGTATCGTGACGCGCGGGGCGGTGCAACATACCTACAGCGGAATCTTTCAGGACCCGGCCCTCTTCGGGCGAGCGGCGCGCAGCGCGGTGGGGCTGCTCAGCAACCGCGACCTGCTTCTCGTGACCACCCACGCCCGCCTCACCACCGTCGAGATGGGCAAGGTCATGGCGAGCCTGGGCGCGCGCGACGCGCTGCTCCTCGACGGTGGTAGCAGCGCGGGGCTAGCCTGGAACGGCGCGGCGGTCCTCGACAGCGTGCGCAAGGTGAGTTACGGCATCGGGGTCTTCGCCAACTACACGGGGCGCCGGTACGCCCGGTAGAGGGGCAGGGGACCGGACAATGAAGCGACCCGCAGGGCTGGGCGGGCGCCCGCGGAGTTCAGGGAAGGGCTTCAGGCGCTAGCATGGCGGGATGACCCATTTCGCACGTCCCTGCGGGGGGCAGCCATGAAACCCGCCCAGATCCAGTCGCAGCTTCAGCGCGTGCTGAGTGAAGCCATCGCCGGCCTGCGCGACCCGCGCGTGCCCATGATCGTGACCGTCGAGCGGGTGCAGGTCGCGCCCGACTACACCTTGGCCCGCGTATACGTCAGCGCGATGGGCGCCGATATGCCCGAACTGCTCGACGCCCTGACCCACGCGCGTGGGCACCTCCAGCGCGAGATAGCCTCCCAGGTCAAGATGCGCCGCACCCCCAACCTGGAGTTCCGCTCGGCGGCCGACTCACCCCTCTGACCGTGCCTGACCTTCCTTCCGCCGACCGCAGTTTCACCTCGGAGTTCCGGGTGCGCTACGCCGAAACCGACGCGATGGCGGTCGCCCACCACGCCACCTACCCGGTGTGGTTCGAGGTGGGCCGCAGCGACCTGATGCGTGAGCTCGGACTTCCCTACGCCGAGATCGAGGCGCGCGGCTACTACCTCATGCTCAGCGGCCTGCACGTGCAGTACCGGCGCGCCGCCCGCTACGACGACCGCCTACGGCTGACCACCCGCGTCTCAGAGCTGCGAAGCCGTACCCTCAAGTTCAGTTATGCCCTGCACCGCCTGGGCGAGGAGGGGGCGCCGCCCGAACTGCTGGCGACCGGTGAGACGCACCACATCGCCACCGACCGGAACTACCGCCCTGTCCGGATGCCCGACGACGTTCTGGAGCGACTCAAGCCCTGATGAGGGTGGCCACACGAACGAACGTGGGCGAACATGGACGAGAGGTGAGGGGAAAGTGACATTCCGCAGATGAAGCCGGGGTAAACTTTCTCTGAGTCATGACGGTTTCCCCACTTCCACTCGTGCTGGTCGTTTCTGCGCAGCGCGGTCACGCCCCGGCGCTGGCCGCGGCCCTGCGCGTCGCGGAGGTGCGATACCTGCCCGACAGCGACACCCTGCTGCGCGAGGCCAACCTGCGCGCCCCGCAGGTCGTACTGCTCTACACCGACACGCCCGGTACGCCGCTGGCCCAGGTACTGCCGATCCTGCGCCGCCGCGCCGAACTCGCGGCGACGCAGTGGCTGGCGGTGGGCACCCAGGGCCTGGGCGAACTGCTGGCCGCCGGGGCAGACGGACTGGCGAGTGACGCGACCTCACCGGAGGCGCTGGCCCTACAGGTCCGGAACATGCTGGCGCGTTCGCAGGCGCATACCGACGCACTGGAACGCGTGGCGACCCTGCAACGCCGCATGGACACCTGGGAGCACGAGGAACGGGTGCGCGACCAGCTCGTGCACATGCTCGTCCACGACCTCAAAAACCCCATCGCGGCCGTCATGGGACTGCTGGAGGTTGTCGAGGACGACACCCGGCTGCCGCCCGACTCGCGCGAGCTGCTGCGGGTGGCGCGCGACGAGGCCCAGCACCTGCTGCACCTCGCCGTGAACATGCTTGATGTCCGCAAGATCCAGGCGGGCAAGATGAACCTGCGCCGCGAACTCATGTTCAGTCCCATGTTTAGCGAAGTGATGGACCTCGCGCGGGGCGATGTGGGCAGCGGCCTGAGAGAACGCAATCTCCAGATTCACGTCGAGCAGGGCTTCAGCCCGGTCAACGCCGACGCCGAGATCCTGCGCCGGGTCATGGCGAACCTCATCAGCAACGCCCTCAAACATACGAGCCAGGGCGGCCTGATCGCGGTCGAGGTACGCACCGACGGGCCGGACCTCTCGGTCAGCGTGCGTGACGACGGCGAAGGCATCCCGGAAGACGATCTGCCCAACCTCTTCGCCGCCTTCGAGCAGAGCCGCCTGACCCTGCACGGCCGCTTCGATACCGGGATGGGCCTGGCCTTCTGCAAGATGGCGGTCGAGGCCCACGGCGGCCACATCGGCGTCGAGTCCGTGCGCGGCAAGGGGTCGCGGTTCGCCTTCTCGCTGCCTTTTGCCCAGGACAATGAGGACGACGACTTCGTCGAACTCCTGAGCTGAGGCCAGCCGGACAGTCTGGGGCCGGCGCGTGATTGGCAGCTCGTCCAGGCGCCCGGCGGCAATTTCGCGGGGCGCCTGGAGACGGCTCAGTCGTCGGCTGCCGCGCCCTGAAGCTCCGGATGGATACCGAAGTCCTCGGCGACGAGGCGGGCCGTCATCTTGGCCGACATCATCACGCTGGGGGTCCCCGCGCCCGGCTGCGCGCCCGCACCGACGAGGTACAGGCCGCGCACGTCCTCGCTGCGGTTGTGCGGCCGGAAAAAGGCGCTCTGGGCCAGCACCGGCTCGGGACCGAAGGCGTTGCCCAGGTAGCTGTCGAGCGTGCCCTCGAAGTAGTCTGGGGTCACGTATTCGAAGTGGGTCAGGCGGGCGCGCAGGTCCGGGATGAAGCCGCGTTCCTCGAGGTAGTCCAGCACGCGCCCGGTGAGTTTCGGTCCCTCGACCGACCAGTCGATGCCGCTGCCTTTGTGGGGCACCGGCACGAGCGTGTAGGCAGCGTGATGCCCGGCCGGGGCCAGCGCCGGGTCGGTGAGGGTCGGGACGTGCAGGTACTGGCTGAAGTCCTGGCCCAGCACCTTCTTTCTGAAGATCTCGCGCAGCAGCGCCTCGTAGCGTGGCCCCAGCAGAATGTTGTGGTGGCGCAGGTTCAGCGGCTGTCCGTCGTCGCGGAACCCGAAGTAGATCACCAGCAGGCCCATGCTCTGCGGCGCGGCCTTGACCCGCAGGTCGTTGTTGACGAGCCGGGCGGCGGTGGGCACGCGCTTGAGGTAGGTGTTGGCCCAGTCGCCGTTGCTCACCACGATGTCGGCGCGCAGTTCCTCGCCGCTTTCGAGCCGCACGCCGCGCGCGACGCGGGGGCCGACGGGGGCACGTACCGGACCGCCCCGGCCGTTCTCGACCAGAATCTCCTCGACGCCCGCGCCGTAACGCACCGTGCCGCCCAGTTCGCGGAATTTGCGCACGAAGCCCTGCACGAGCGCGCCCGTGCCGCCCATCGCGTAGTGCACGCCCCAGGTCTTCTCGACGAAGTGGATCATGGCGTAGATGGCCGGCACGCTCAGCGGGTTACCGCCGATGAGCAGCGTCTCGAACGAGAACACCTGCCGCATCTTGTCCGAACTGAAATACCGCGACGTGAACGAGAACAGGGTCCGTACCGCGTCCAGCTTCATCAGGTCGGGGACGACCCGCAGCATGGTGGGCAGGTCGCCGAAATGGGTGTACCCCAGTTCCAGAAAGCCGCGCTCGAAGATGGCCTGCGCGTCACGGTGAAATCGCTCGTAGCCCTCCAGGTCTTCCGGGGCCAGTCGCGCGATCTGTTCGCGGGTGCTGACGGGGTCGCCGTCGTAGTCGAAGAAGGTGGCGTCGTCGAACACGATGCGGTAGAAGGGCAGGATCGGGACGAGATTGACATACTCGCGGGTGCGCGGGCCGCCGCTGTCGCCCTCGCGGACCCGCTCACCGTTCAGGGTGTGGGGCGGGTAGTCGGGGGTGGTCAGCGCGGCGTGGCCCCGCTCGAGCGAGAACAGTTCCTCGATGAAGTGCGGCACCGTGATGACGGTCGGCCCCATGTCGAACACGTAGCCGTCCTCAGTGCGTTTCTGGTAGGCGCGGCCGCCCGGGCCGTCCAGGCGTTCCAGAATGGTCGTGTCGAAGCCCAGGCTCTGAAGCCGGATGCCCAGGCTCAGGCCGCCGATGCCGGCACCGATGATCAGGGCGCGCTTGCGCTGTCCGGGGCCGGCGGGATGGGAAAGGGAAGAATCGGAAGTCATGGTCGGAGAAACCTCCCGCCGGAACTGGGCGGCAGCGTGGAATGAGGAGAAGGGTGGACTCAGGCGGGTGAACTGCGCAGTTCCCACCAGGCCTGCGGGAGCATCATCAGTTTGCGCCGCCCACTGACGTAGGCCCGGCGGTTGAAGTTGTCGTAGCCGGCGGCCTCCAGGTCGTCCAGGATGCCCTCGTAGGCGCGGGCGGCGGTGGCGACGGCCAGCCGGGCGCGGCCGCGCAGCAGCGGGATACCCGCGCGGCCCTCGGCGTACCACGCGCGGGCCTGGGCCGTCAGGTCACGCAGCATGGCGCGGTACTCAGGCGTGACCACGCCGCGTTCCAGGTCCGCGCGGCTCAGACCGTAGCGGGCCAGCACCTCGGCCGGCAGGTAGACCCGTCCCAGTGACAGGTCCTCGCCCACGTCGCGCAGGATGTTCGTGAGCTGCATGGCCTGGCCGAGTCGCAGCGCCCGGTCCAGGGTGGCCTCGCCGCCCTCGTAACCGCTGATCGGCGCGATCATGAACCCCACCACGCCCGCTACCCGGCGGCAGTACAGCGTGAGGTCATCCATGTCGGCGTAGCTGTGGCCGCGCAGGTCCATGCGCAGGCCCTCGTGCAGTTCGGAAAAGGCGCTCAGCGGAATAGGGTACTCACGCACGGCCCAGGCCAGGGCGGTGTCGGTGGGGTGCTGGCTCGGCCGGCCAGCGAAGGCACCCTGTACCCGCGACCACCAGTCGGCCAGCCGCGCCTCTACGTCGGAGCCGCCCCCGTCGGCAATATCGTCACCTTCACGGCAGGCGGCGTAGACGGCCCACACGGCGGCGCGCTGTTTGCCAGGAAAACAGCGCGAACCCAGGTAAAAAGTCTTGCTGTGTTCCCGGGTCACGGCCTGGCAATGCCGCAGGGCCCGCCCCAGAGCCGGGTCGGCCACGGGAGGGCGTGCGGGCGGAGCATAGTCAGTCACGGGCAGGGTCCTCTGAGACGGGCTCGAACGGGGGGCGGGCGCACCGGCGGCGTGATCCGGCCATGAAAACCGGAGCGGCGTGGCCTCCAGGAAGGTGGGCACAGCCGCAGAGCACTGAACCCGGAATCACGTCCGACCGGTCCGGGACGGGGCCGGGGGGTACGCGCGACAGACGCAATCCATATAGCCCGAGTGTACGGGGAGGGGCAGGGAGGCAATCTCACGCTTTGTTACACATCGCCCGGTCGCCCGGCTTCCTTAAGAAAATGTTCAAATTGCACGCTACCGCTCCGGCAGGCCATACGCCGGCGCAGCCCGGGCACCTGCCGCGCCGTCCAGGCCGGATCGAAAAAGCTCAGACCGCCGAGGGCCCCGAGCAGGGTCTGACCGGGGCCACCCGTGCGCGCCAAGTACATGAGCCACAACTGGCCGCCGGGCCGCAGCACCCGGGCGAGCTCGCCCAGGAAACGGGCCGGATCGTGGGTCTCGTTCAGGGTGGCGCCGACGGTCACACCGTCGAAACTGGCGTCCGGCAGGCCGCTGTCCTCGAGATTGAGCATGGCCCAGTCGATCAGCGCCGAAGTCTCCCGGCGTTGGCCCTCGCGCAGCATCGCGGGGCTCAGGTCGGCGGCCAGCACGGCGCAACCCTGAGCGGCCAGTACCCCGGCGTAGAACCCGGCGCTCGTGCCCGCGTCCAGCCAACGTTCTCCAGCACTGGGACGGCATTCTCCGAGAAAGAGCGCCCGCTCGCGCTCCAAACCAAAAGGCTGGCCGCTCAGCAGGGTCAGCGACTGCGCGCGCCACAGCATGTACCCGCGGGCCGTGAGGGGCGCAAGGTTGCTGAGCTGCGCCCGCGTGAGTGTAGGCACGGAGACGGCATGAGAATGATTGAGGGAATCTTTGGGGTGCCGCTCCGGTCGCATTGTGTTCATTATGCTGTTCTGGAGATTGGCCTGCCCAGAGGGAGGCTGGCCGGCGCGCTCGGGGCGCTGGGCCAGGAGGACATAATGGAAGAAAAGAAGAGTATGGGCGGCGCATTGATCGACGTGTTCGACGCGGCCCTGGTGCTGGTCAAGTCGGAACTAAGCGGGCTGTTGAAAAAACTCACGGCCGTCATCAAGGCCAAGGGTCTGGGCGTCGTTCTCATGCTGGGCGCGGTCGGGCCCCTGCTCTTGGGCCTCGTCTTCCTCATCTTGTTCGTGTTCTACGGCCTGATGCGTCTGGGTCTGGGGGCCTGGGCCGCCGCGCTGCTCATCGCGCTCTTCAGCTTTGCGCTGACGGCCGCCCTGATCGTTCTGGGCCTGAAGAAACTGTCGGCCGACGACGACCTGGGCCAGCCCAAGCGCAAGGAGGGGCCCATGACCGAGGACGAGCGTCTCGAAGCCCAGTACCAGGCCGACAAGCGGGCCGAGAAGGCCCGGGCCGACCACGAGAAGAAGGGCGCGGCTGTGGGCACTCCGGCGGGCAGTGTGCCGCTGGCGTCGGTCACCCTGGGCAAGGGCCGCGAGCCCGAGCCGGTCGGTGTGCCCGGCCACGTCTCGACCACCGGCACCTCGGGACGGGACCCCAGCAGCCAGTACACCGACCAGGCCACGGGCGGCGTGCGTCCCAACCCCGAGATTCCCCGCGACGCCATCAACTACGCGGCGGGCGAGAGCCGGGTGCTCAACGGAGAGGACGGCGCGGCGACCGTGCGCGTCGAGGGCGGCACCGTGACCGTGCCGGTCTACGAAACCGACGAGGACGGCAAGCCCCAGATGTACAGCACCGGTATCAACGACAAGCTCGAAGGCAGCACGCTGCCCGCGGGCCCGGCCCCCAGCCACGGCGGCGGACACGGCCACAAGAAGCACGATCCCAACATTCAGGAACCCGTGGTGCTCAAAGACGCGCCCGGTATTCCCGTCAGCACGGCGCCGACCTACCGCGAGGACATGAAGGAAGCCGAAGTCGGCGCGTCCGACACCGGAACCGTTCGGGTCGACACCGTGAAACTCGGTAAGGAGGACCGCCGTGACTGAGCACTCCGAGTACCGCACCGAGCAGGAAGAAGCCCGCGAACGCCTCAAGCAGAGCATCGACGCTCTGGCCGAGCGTGCCAACCTGCAGGTGCAGATGCAGAAAGAACCCCTGAAGATGCTGGGCGGGGCCTCGGCGGTCGGCGCCCTGGTCGGGATGGTCGTGGGGCGGCAGTTCCGGCGCAGCAAGAAGATCTACGTGGACGCCGGTAGTCCTGTCAAGCACCAGAAGGGACTGGTCAAGGCTCAGCAGAAACAGCAGGGCCAGAGTGTCGGCGGCGCGCTCGCCGCGACCCTCGCCACGCTGGCGGTCAAGACCCTGACCGACCGCGTGCTGTCGCCCAAACTCGAGGAGATCGCCAGCGGTCTGCTGGAAAAGGCTGGTCAGGCCCCTCAGGCCGGCGCGCGGCCGACTGCCACCACTGGTCGGCAGGCCATGCCGGTGCGCCCGGCCTCGGCAGCCCGCTCGGACACCCCGGCAACCCGCCCGGAATCGCCCACCGGTACGGCCGCCTTCCTGAAACGGCCTGCGGACGGCGGCGCCTCGCTGCCCACCGCCGCCGAGAGTGCCAGCGCACAGGCGTCGGCCGACGGCAGCGCTCCGCCCCGGGCGCAGGCGCACCCCGGCATCGTGCCCATGCCGGCCAGCCATGTCGAGGCCAAGGCCCAGGGCACGCCCCTGTCGCCCGAGGAAAAGGCCAACCCCAACGCCCACTGAGTCGCGCAGACTCGGCGGCGGCTCACCCGGTAAGGGTGGGCCGCTCCCGATTTGGCCCGCCTGAGTTTTGCTACCCTGCCTTCATGACCGCCACCGCCCAGCGCAGCACCCGCCAGCGAGACGTGATTTCCCGCGTCCTCGACACGGCCGAGGGGCCGCTGGGCGTCGCGGAGGTTCTCGGGCGTGCCCAGGGTGACCTGCCGGGACTCGGCATCGCCACGGTGTACCGCACCCTCAAACTGCTGACCGACCAGGGCCGCATCCATCCCGTGACCCTCGACGGCGAGACGCTGTACGAGGCCTCGGGCCGGGGGCACCACCACCACTTTTCCTGCACGGCCTGCGGCAAGGTGTTCACGCTGCATACCTGCCCGGTCGCCCTGCCGCGCGGCACGGTGTATCCCGGTGGGTTCATCGTCGAGGCGCACGAGGTCACGCTCTACGGCCGCTGCCCGCAGTGCGCCGCGTCCCAGAGCTGAAGCGCGGCCTGCCGGCGGCCTGACCCCTGGAACCGCTCCCAGATGGCGCCGTATGCTGGGAGAGATGCTCAATCCAGACCTCTCGGCCCGGCTGCGGACTGCTTTCGACGACGACCGCGACGCCGACACCTTTTCGCTGCGCCTGGAGCGCCACGGCGACGACCTGGAGAGCAGCCTGCGGGCCGTCTACGGCGAGCAGACTCCGGCTCTGGTCGAGCGGCTTCTCGAGATCATGCTGCACGCCTTCCACGCCCGCCCCGCCGACCTGAAACGGCTCGACGAGGCCCGGCTCCTGCGTCCCGACTGGCTCCAGTCGCCCGACATGGTGGGCTACGTGGCCTACGCCGACCGCTTTGCGGGCACGCTGCGCGGGGTGGGCGAGCATCTGGACTACCTGTCGGACCTGGGTGTGCGGTACCTCCACCTCATGCCGCTGCTCAGGCCCCGCGAGGGGGAGAACGACGGCGGCTACGCGGTGGCCGACTACCGCTCCGTTCGCTCCGACCTGGGCACGGTGGACGACCTCTCGGCGCTGGCTCAGGGGCTGCGCGGCCGGGGCATCAGCCTGGTGCTCGACCTCGTGCTCAACCACGTCGCCTACGAGCACGACTGGGCGGCGCGCGCGCGTGCGGGCGAGGCGAAATACCGCGACTACTTCCACATCTTTCCCGACCGCACGCTGCCCGGCGCCTACGAGCACACGTTGCCCGAAGTATTCCCGGATTTCGCGCCGGGCAACTTCACCTTTGATCCCTCGTTGGGGCGAGTGCTGGACAGTCCCGCGCCCGCCGAGGCCCCCAAACCGAAGAAGGGGAGCCGCAAGAAGGCCGCCCCCGCAGAGGCGGCGCCGCCCGCCCCCCAGACCGACGGTTCGGGCGGCTGGGTCTGGACGACTTTCAATACCTACCAGTGGGACCTGAACTGGAGCAACCCCGAGGTGTTCGCGGAGTTTGTCGACATCATCTTGTACCTCGCCAACCGGGGCGTGGAGGTGTTCCGGCTCGACGCCATCGCCTTCATCTGGAAACGGCTGGGCACCGACTGCCAGAACCAGCCCGAGGTGCACCAGCTCACGCGGGCGCTGCGGGCGGCGGCGCGCATCGTGGCGCCGGCGGTGGCCTTCAAGGCCGAGGCCATCGTGGCGCCGCACGACCTGATCCACTATCTGGGCACGCGCGACCACCACGGCAAGGTGAGCGACATGGCCTACCACAACAGCCTGATGGTGCAGCTGTGGAGCACGCTCGCCTCGCGCGACACCCGGCTCATGCAAGAAGCGCTGCGGGCCTTTCCGCCCAAGCCCACGAACACCACCTGGGGCATGTACGTGCGCTGTCACGACGACATCGGCTGGGCCATCAGCGACGCCGACGCCGCGCGGGTGGGCGTCTCGGGGCAGGGACACCGTCACTTCCTCTCGGACTTCTACAGCGGCATGTTTCCGGGAACCTTCGCGCGGGGTCTGGTCTTCCAGTACAACCCGGCGACCGGCGACCGGCGCATCAGCGGGACGGCCGCCAGTCTCGCGGGTCTCGAACAGGCGCTGGAGAGCGGTGACGAACGCCTGACCGAACTCGCCGTGCGCCGGCTGCTGCTGCTGCACGCCGTCACCCTGGGTTTCGGCGGCGTGCCGCTGCTGTATATGGGCGACGAACTGGCGCTCCTCAACGACTACGCCTTCGCCGACCTGCCCGAGCACGCGCCTGACAACCGCTGGGTGCACCGCCCGCGCATGGACTGGGCGCTGGCCGCGGCGGTCCAGACCCAGGCCGGCACCCCGGCCGGGCGCGTGAACGCCGGCCTGCGCGCCCTGATCCGCGCGCGCGCCGCCACGCCGCACCTGCACGCCAGCATCGAGAGCCGCCCGGTGCCCAGCCCCGATCCCCGGATCCTGATGCTGCGCCGCGACCACCCGCTCGGCGTGATGCTCCAGGTCTACAACTTCAGCGAGGAGCGCGTGACGCTGCCGGCCTACGTGCTGCGCGAACATCTGGGGTCGGTGGCCACCGACGAGCTCGGCGACCACACCTTCGAGCTGGGCCGCCCCAGCGTGTCGCTCGGGGCCTACCGCGCGCTGTGGCTGGTGGGCGAACAGAACTAGGCCAGCCAGGAAAGAAGCGCGGGGCTAGGCCATCCGGCGGGTATCGGGGGCCTGGCCCCGCGTCCTACCCTGGGGGCATCTCGCGTAGGGCCACAGGAGGTTTCTCATGCCGCATCCCTTCTTCCGTACCGCGTTGTCCGTTCGTCTCCGGATCACCGGAAGCGGTCTCTAGAGAAGTTCCGCCGCCCTGCCGGTGACCTGCCGTCACGAGGTCACCACTCTTGAATACGCTCCCGAATACAGCGGCCGACCGTTTCGTCGTCACGCCCGCCACCGCCGAGACCCTGGACGACCTGTACGTCCTGCACCCCGACCGCGAGGACGCGTCCCGGGGCGTGGAACGCCTGCGTGGCCGGATCGCGACCGGGCAGGTCCAGTTCGGTCAGGTGCTCATCCTGCGTGGCCCGCGCGGCGTCGAGGGCACCCTGCTGCTGGCCGGCAACCCCGCCGTGCCGCTCTTTCCCCGTCTGCGGCCCGGCTCCCCTGCGGCGGCCATCACGGCGCTGCTGGGGGCAGCGCGTGCCCAGGTGTCGCTGGACCGCCGACTGATTCTCGACTGCACCCTCGCCCCGCTCGGCGCCGCTCCGGCCCTGGCCGCCGGATGGCGCCACACCGAAACCCACGTGCTGTACGAGACCGACCTGCGCGCCTACGTCTCGGTGCCCGACCCTGCGGCGCGGGAGGCCAGCGTCAACGACCCCGCCGTGCGCGCCCTGTTGGCCGATCTGGGCCGCGCCGACTGGGTGCCGGAGGAGGACGAGGAGTTCGTGGCCCTGTTCGGGCAAGGCGACCGGCCGTGCGCCCTGGGAACGGTGCGGCCGGGCCACACGCCCGACCTGGGCATGATTGACCTGATTGGTGTGCGGCCCGGCCTGAGCGGTCAGGGGTACGGCACCCGGCTGCACGCGCATCTGCTCGGGCGGGTGGCAAAGCGCTTCGGGCGGCACGTTGGGGCCACTGGCGCGGACAATCTGGCCATGCGGCGGATCCTCGCTCGGCACGGCGCGCTCGACACGTCCGTACAGGAGGTCTACCTTCCCCTTGCTCTGCACGCTCCGGACCGCGTATAGTCTTCTCTTGGTCAAGTGGGGCGGGGCGACCAACGGCCGCCGCCGAAGTGAGGCGGTGGCGGCCCCGACCCCCGGACGGAAGCGGCCCGCAGGGGTCAGCGACCGGACCAGCAAGGAGGGCGACATGCCCAAGATGAAGACACTGAAGGCGGCCAAGCGGCGCGTGAAGATCACGGCGACCGGCAAGGTCATGGCGTTCAAGAGTGGCAAGCGCCACCAGAACACCGGCAAGAGCGGCGACGAGATTCGCGGCAAGGGCAAGGGCTTCGTCCTCGCCAAGCCCGAGTGGAAGCGCATGAAACTAATGCTGGGTGGTAGATAATGCCTCGCGTCAAGACCGGCATCGTCCGCCGCCGCCGCCACAAGAAGGTCCTGAAGCGCGCCAAGGGCTTCTGGGGCAGCCGCTCCAAGCAGTACCGCAACGCCTTCCAGACGCTGCTGAACGCCGCGACCTACGAGTACCGCGATCGCCGTAACAAGAAGCGCGACTTCCGCCGTCTGTGGATTCAGCGTATCAACGCGGGCGCCCGCCTTCACGGCATGAACTACTCGACCTTCATGGGCGGCCTCAAGCTCGCCGGTGTGGACCTCAACCGCAAGGTGCTGGCCGATCTCGCCGCGCGTGAGCCCGAAGCCTTCAAGGCCCTCGTGGCCGCTTCGCAGGCCGCCAAGCAGGGCTGAGCCCAGCCCGGCACCCTGAGCGCGCCGCCTTCCCGAATCTGGGGAGGCGGCGCGCCCTTCTTTGTGCCTGCAGAACAGCCCTCTGCCCCGCGCGGGCGTACCATGCGGGGCGTGAACGTGGCAAGGATGATTCTCTCGGCGGTGGCGGGCCTGGCAGCGGCCCTGCTGTCTTTTTCGGTCATTTACGTGCGCGGGGACCTCGCCGGGGTCATGGGCGTGCTGCGGGCCCGCTCGGCGGCGCGGCGACTCGCCGAGTCGGGCGCGGGGGCCGCGCAGGTCGAGGCGGCGCGGGCGCAGGTGCTTGCCCTGGCAGAACGGTTCGTGGCGCCCGACCTGGCGACCCGCCTCGTGCCGCTCGAACTGCTCATCGGGGTGGCTGTGGCCGCCCTGATGTGGTGGTTTTTCGGTGGGCGCAGCGCCCAGGTAGGGGGCGAACGCCGCCCCGACATCCACGAGCGCATGGTGTTGCGGCTGGCCCACCGTATGGGCGGCCAGTTCACGTTGAACGACCTCAGCGAGCGCAGCCCCCTGAGCGCTCCGCAGGCCCAGGCCACCACCGAGCGGATGCTGGGACGCGGTTTGCTCCGGCGTGAGGGCGAGGCCTTCCGGCTCTCGTGAGCGCCTTCACGCCGGGGCAGCTCGCCGCCCTGCTCGACGAGGCCGCGCATGCCCCCGCGCAGAGCGTGCGCGCGGCCCTGAGCGGCGTGGAGGGCCAGCCCCATCCCCGTATCGGCGCGCTGACCTCGGCCCTCGCCGTGACCAAACGTGACGTCTGGGCCGTGATCGCGGCGGTGACCGGCACGCCGTCTCCCCCCGACGAGTTCGGCCTGGCCCGCCTGATGGCCTGGGAGGTGGAGGCCACGCGCGCCCTGAGCGACGGGGCCCTGGCCCAGAGCCTGACCTACGCCGGGCAAGACATGAGTGTGGCCGAGCTGCTGCGCCTGAACGCCCGCCAGACGGTGTGGCACGCGGGCCAGATCGCGGCGCTGGCCGACCGGCCCCGCAGCGCGTAGGCCCGTGCCCCAGGACCGTCCCTTCCTGACCGAGCCCGGCGAGGCGGGCCAGACGCCGGGCGGCGCGGTGCCGGACGCTCTGTTCGACCTCGCGGTCAACCGTGCCGCGGCGGCGCTGCGGGGGCTGCGGCCGGGCGACCCCGGCGCGGCGCTCGCTGCGTGGCACGCCCGCACCCGCTTTGCCCGGCGCGTACCGCTGGAGGCGGTCCGGGCGGCGCTGCTGACCCGGCCCCAGGGCGGCGACGGGCAGGGCGGCGAGTGGCACTGGTCGGGCGGCCCCGCGGGGAGCTGGCAGCCGGGCCGCGCGCCCTTTCCCTAGGCCAGGGTCCGCGTGACCGTCTCGGCGGCGAGGCGGACCGCCCGCGTGATTTCGTCCTGAGGCAGATAAGGCATGGGTGGGCGCCCCTGCGGCGCGGCCAGGGCGACCGCCGCGTTCGCCGGTACATGCAGGAAGCCGCACGGTACCCCGGCCCGGCCCGTCTCCTGGAGGTGGTGCAGGGCTCGGTACATCACGAAGTTGCACACGTACAGCCCGGCCGTATTGCTGATGTGGCCGGGCACCCCCGCCGAATGCCAAGCTGCCAGGATCGCCCGCAGGGGCAGGGTGCTCAGTACGGCCGCCGGAGCCTGGGCATGTGCGTGGGCCGGCGCGTCCTGGTAGGTGCGCCCGGCGTTGTCGGGAATGTCGAAATCCATGACGTTCACGGCGACCCGCTCCAGCGTCACCTGGGGCCGCCCCGCCGCGAGACCGGTGAGCAGTGCGGCGTCCGGGCGCAGACGGTCGAGCAGCGGCAGCAGCAACCCTGCCGCCGCGTGCGGCTCGACCGGCAGCAGCGCCGCGTGGACCCGCCAGTCGCCGGGCAGCTCCAGCCCGTCGAGCGCCTGGGCCGCGCGGGCACTGGGATTGTCGGGGTGCGTATGAAACGGCTCGAAGCCGGTGAGCAGCAGCGTGGGCATGTGCGGGCAGGATACGCGGACGCTCAAGGTGCGGGGCGCGCCGGTACGTCACACTGGGCGGCATGACCGCCGAAGCCCGGACCCCCGTGAACGTTCTCGCCATCCTGACGCCCCAGGCCATGCACGTGGCGGACGTCGAGGCCCTGCTCGGCCGCATGGCCGTGGCCAGCCGCCAGGAAGCCGGTTGCCGGCGCTACGACATCTTGCGCGAGGAGCACGAGGACGGCCCCCGCTTCCACATTCAGGAGCGCTACGACGATGCGGCGGCCGTCACGGCCCACGGCGCGACCGACCACTACGCCGCCTTCCGCGCCCAGGTCGGTCCCTGGCTGGTGGCCCCGCCCGAGGTCGTGCGCCTCTCGGACGTGAACGTGGACGCGCAGGACTGAGCCTTCCTCTGCGGCGGGGCTTCCAGACGGGGGCCCGGCCTGCGGCCTATGCTGGCCCTCATATGCCGGAACTGCCGGAAGTCGAGACCACCCGCCGCAAGATCGAGCCGCTGCTGCGGGGTCAGATCATCACCGCCGTCACGCACGAACCGTCGCGCCGCTACCAGGACACCCAGGCGGCGGTGGGCAAGCGCGTGAAGGCGCTGACCCGCCGGGGCAAGTACCTGATGCTCCAGCTCGCCGCCGCCGACGCGGCCGACGACGGCCCCCATGACCTCGAACTCATCGTGCACCTGGGCATGACGGGTGGTTTCCGGCTCGAACCGGGCAAGCACACCCGCGTGACGCTGGAGACCGGGGCGGGCACGCTGCATTTCGACGATCCCCGGCGCTTCGGCAAGATGGTGGTCGTGCGGCCGGGCGAGTACGCGGGGATGCCGACCCTGGCGGGCATGGGCCCCGAGCCGCTCTCCGGGGATTTCCGCGAAGAGGACTTCGTGGCGCGCGCAGCCACGGCGGGGGCCGTCAAGCCCTGGCTGCTGTCGCAGAAGCCAGTGAGCGGTGTGGGCAACATCTACGCCGACGAGGCGCTGTGGCACGCCCGCATCCACCCGGCCCAGACCGCGCTGAATGCGGACGAGGCCTCGCGGCTGTACCGGGCGGTACGCGAGGTGATGGCCCAGGCGGTCGAGGCGGGCGGCAGTTCGCTGGGCAACGGCGAGGGCAACTACCGCCAGCACGACGGCGAAAAGGGCGGTTTTCAGGGCCGGCATCAGGCGTATGGCCGGGCCGGCCAGCCCTGCGCCCGCTGCGGCACCCCCATTGCCAAGGTGGTGCTCGGGCAGCGCGGCACGCATTTTTGCCCGCAGTGTCAGGTGGTGCGCTAGGCGGGTCAAGAGCCGGATGGCGGAGGCGGGCGCGCCGGCGAACTTGTCAGGATGAGGCGTGAACGTTCGCCTCTACCACCCCGACGACGAAGCCGCCTGTCTGGCCCTCTTCGGCAGCAACACGCCCCGGTTCTTCGCGGAGGCTGAGCGCCCGGACTACGCCGCCTTTCTGGCGGACTTGGTGGGCCCGTCTCCGGCTGACCCGTACCTCGTGATGGAGGAGAAGGGGCAGGTCGTGGCCTGCGGAGGCGTGTACGTGCGGCCCGGCGGGCAGGAGGCGGGGCTGACCTGGGGCATGGTCGAGCGGTCGCGCCACCGCCGGGGCTACGGCCGCGCGCTGTGGGAGGCGCGCCTGGCCTGGCTGCGCCGACACGCCCCGGAGGTCCGGACGGTCGTGCTGGACACCACGCAGCACAGCGCGCCGTTCTTCGCGCGGCTGGGCTTCGGGACGGTCCGTATCCAGCCCGACTTCTACGGGCCGGGTCTGGACCGTCACGACATGCGGCTGAGCCTGCCGGCCTGACCCGGCCCGCCGGGTGTACCCTCGCCCCATGACCGACCTCACGTCCCTGCGGCTGTCCTACGACCGCGCCGAGCTGCGCCGCGCCGACCTGAACGCCGATCCCCTCGCGCAGTTTCAGGGCTGGTTGCAGGAGGCCATCGGCGCGGGGTTGCCCGAACCCTATGCCCTGTCGCTGGCGACCGCCGACGCCTCGGGCCGCCCCAGCGTGCGTACGGTGCTGCTGCGCGGGGCCGGCGAGGACGGCCTGACCTTCTACAGCAACTTCGGCTCGCACAAGGGCCGCGACCTCGCCGCCAACCCGCAGGCCGAGGCACTGTTCTTCTGGCCCCAGCACGAGCGGCAGGTGCGCGCCTGGGGCCGCGTGACGCGTGTGCCGGACGCCGAGGCCACCGCGTATTTCCACAAGCGCCCGCGCGAGAGCCAGCTCGCCGCGCACGCCAGCGACCCGCAGAGCGCGCCTATTGGGGACCGTGCCGAACTGGAGGCCAAATTCGCTGCCCTGCACGCCCGCTTTCCCGATGGCACCGAGGTGACCCGGCCCGAATTCTGGGGTGGGTACCGCCTCGCGGTGCAGGAATGGGAGTTCTGGCAGGGCCGGCACAACCGCATGCACGACCGCTTCCGCTACGCGCGGGCCGGGGAAGGGGAGAGCTGGACGGTTCAGCGCCTGATGCCCTAGGCAACTCCGGGCGCCCCCGCCGCGTATTCCTGGACATAAGGGGGCATCTTATGCTGGATCTCTATCTCATCTGCCTGATCGTAGGCGGCGGGCTGCTGGCCCTGTCGCTGCTGGGGGGGCACGACGGCGACCTGGGCGGGCACTCGCCCGAAGCCGAGCACGGGGGCGGCCACCTCGCGCCGTGGTTCTCGCTGCGGGCCCTGGTCAGTTTCACGGCGTTTTTCGGGCTGGCGGGCGTGGTCGGCGGCCTGCTGGGGCTGGGCGGTACGGCGCGGCTGGTCATGGCCCTGGTCACGGGGCTGGCGGTGGGGGGCTTCACGGCCTTCGCCTTCGGTGTGGTGCGCGCGCGGGGCGAGGTGGGTGCGCGGGCCGGGCGGCTTTCCGGGCGTACCGGGCAGGTCCTGGTGCCTCCGGCGGCCGGGCAGCTCGGCCAGCCGGAGCGCCTGGGCAAGGTGGCCCTGACGGTCGGTGGGCAGCTGGAGCAGCGTCCTGCGCGCAGCGCCGACGTACTGCGCTCCGGCGACCCGGTTTTAGTGATTGCCGAGGAGCGCGGCGTGCTGGAGGTCAAATTCTGGGACGGCGCCTGAACGCGCCGCATCCTTCCGGCTCCAAACCTCTGTGGCCCTCTTCCCTCCGCGGAAGGGGGCCTTGCGCATCCAGGCCAGTCGCTCGTGACCGCCCCGGATGCGGAGCGGGAACCTCTGCCCCCTTCACCGCGTACTCATCTGTGGAGGAAAGATCATGTTGACCCCCACCCTCGTCACTGCTGGACTGATTCTGCTCGGGATCGTTCTGGTGCTCGTCCTCATCCAGAACTTTCTCATCGTGGTGCCGCCGAACAAGGTGCTCGTCGTTTCGGGGCGCAGCCGCAAGACCGAAGAAGGCGACACCGTCGGCTACCGGGTCATCCGGGGCGGGCGGGCCTTCCGCATTCCCATCCTGGAAAAGGTGTCGTGGATGGACCTCACGACCATTCCGCTGGACCTTACGGTCGAGAACGCCTTCTCGCGCGGGGGTATTCCCCTGCGTATCCACGCGGTCGCCAACGTCAAGATCAACGCCGAAGACCCGCAACTCGGCAACGCCATCGAGCGGTTTCTGGACGTGCCGCGTGAGGCCGTGACCAACATCGTGCGCGACACGCTGGAAGGCAACCTGCGCGGCGTGATCGCCACCCTGACGCCCGAGGAGATCAACCAGGACCGGTTGCGCTTCGCCGAGTCGCTCATCGACGAGGCTGAGCACGACATGCACAACCTCGGGATCAAGCTCGACACGCTCAAGATCCAGAACGTGTCGGACGTGGCGGGCTACCTCGAATCGCTGGGCCGCCGCCAGACTGCCGAGGTGCTCAAGGAGGCCCGCATTGCCGAGGCCGAGCGTAACGCCGAGGCCACGCAGTCCGAGGCCCAGGCGCTGCAGCGCAGCCAGGTCGCACAGGCCATCGCGCAGCAGGCCATCCTGGAAGAGCAGAACAAACTCGAAGTCCGCAAGACCGAACTGAGCGCCGTGCAGCTCTCGCGCCAGAACGAGGCAGCCGTCGAGTCCGAACTCGCCAAGGTGCGCGCCACGCAGAGCTTCGAGCAGGAGCAGGCGGCCCTGGAAGCCACCCTGAGACAGCGCCGGGCCGAGGCGCAGCGCCAGGCCCGCATCATTGAGGCGCAGCAGAACGCCGAGGCGGCCGAGGTCGAGGCGCAGGCCAGGCAGCGCGCCACCATCGCCCAGACCACGGCCCAGCAGGCGATTCTGGAGCGCGAAAACGAGTTGCGTATCCGCCGCGCCGAGCTGGAGGCGGTCGCCGCCGCCCGCGAGAACGAGGCCAAGGTGAACGCCGAGCGCGCCCGCGTGGTCGCCGAACAGGAGCTCGAGCAGGAGCGCGTAGTCCTGAACCAGAAGCGCCTGGAAGCCGACGTGGTGGCCCCGGCCCGCGCCCGCCGCGAAGCCGAACTGCTCGCGGCGCAGGCCGCCGCCGCGCCGATCGTCGAAGAGGGCCGCGCCAAGGCCCAGGCCGTCGCGCTGATGGTCGAGGCCTTCCGTCAGGCCGGCCCCGAGGGCGAACGCGCCTACGTCCTGAACATGCTGCCGGGCATCGTCGAACAGTTCGCCGCGTCGGTACAGGGCATGCAGATCGACAAGCTCACGGTCATCGACTCGGGCGACGGCCGCGCCACCCGCAGCGCGGTTCAAACGCTGCCCACCAACATCATCGGGATGGTCGAGCAGGTCGAGACCGCGACCGGTGTCAACCTCCTGAGTCTCCTGCGCGGCGCGGGCACCGTTCCGGCCACCGCCAACGGGGCCGGCCCCCACGCGCCCGAAGCCAAGCCGAGCGCCTGAGCCAGCCCGGAGGACGCCCCCGACCCGCAGCCGGGCAGGGAGCGTCCTTTCACTTTGTTTCATAAAGCACCTGCGGCAGTACAGCGGGACGTTTGTTGCCGCAGGGGGGAGGATGATGCCTCTCATGAGTAACCTCTACACCGCAGAAGCCGTGGCGACCGGAGGCCGCGCCGGCAAGACCCGCAGCACCGATGGCCGTCTGGACCTCGACCTGAGCGTGCCCGCCGCCATCGGAGGCGACGACGGCCCCGGCACCAACCCCGAGCAGCTGTTCGCCATGGGCTACGCGGCCTGCTTTCAGGGCGCCCTGAGCGTGGTGGCCCGCCGCCAGAAGGTCGAGATCCCCGAGGGCAGCACCGTCACTGCCCGTGTGGGCCTGGAGCGCGCCGGGCTGGCCTTCGCGCTCAACGTCGAACTCGTGGGCACCTTCCCCGGTTTGGAGCGCGAGCAGGCGCAGGCCCTGATGGACGCCACCTACGACGTATGCCCCTATAGCGTCGCCACCAAGGGCAATGTCGAGACGACCCTGACCGTCGCGTAAGTCTGCGGTACAGGAAAGCGGGGGAGCCTAGCGCGCCCCTGCTGTTTTGCCGTTCACTCCTGGGGCCTCACCCCACCGGGTCCCGCCCGTCTGGCGAAAGCTCGGTGTCCTCACCCAGCAGTTCGGCGCGCTCCTGGGAGGTCAGGGCGACCATCACGCGCCGCAGCACCACGTCCACGGCCTGATCGGCGCTCTCGTCGAGGGTCAGGCCGTCGAGGAGCGGCACGTCCTCCTGCGCGGCGAGGCGTTCGAGGACCTCCTGCATCACCCGGATTTCTTCGAAGTACTTCATGTACCGGTGCAGGGGGCGGTTCGCGGCCGTCTCGCTGTCGCGGCTCTCGAAGTGGCGGCGATGCTCGCCGGCGTCGGGCAGCGTGACCAGCATCGGCACGATGAGGGCGCCCTGAAAGTCCTCGGCGCGCAGGTAGCCCGGCACGAGGTGCACGCCCTCCAGCACCAAGCTGGTGCCTTCCTGCACGCTGCGGCCCACCACGGCCCCCAGGCCCACGCTGACCTGCTGCACCTGCTCACGGAAGCCCGCGAGGAGCTCGGCCTTGTCGGGATGTTCGGGGCGCGGCTGACCCGGCGGCACCAGAGCCTCCCAGGCGCTGAAGGTGCTGGCGTGCAGGGTGGGCAGCAGCGCGGGCGAGACCATCGCGCGCATCACCTCGCGGATCGAGTCGGTGCTCACCACGCGGGCGATGCCCAAGCGGTAGGCGATCTCGGCGGCCAGAAAGCTCTTGCCGGTGCCGCTCACGCCGCCGAGCAGCACGATGAGCGGGCGCGGCGGCTGCCGGATGACGCGCAGCAGGCGGTAGCGGGCACTGATGTCGGGCCCGACCTCGTCGCGCAGCAGGGCTTCGACCTTCTCGCGGATGTCGCGCCGCCGCGTCACGCGATCGTCCTGGCCGCGCAGGTCGCGCTGGGTCACGCGCGCCACCTTGCGGGCCACGTCGGGCGCGACGCCCGCCGCGAGCAGCGACTGCACGAGCAGCCCCTTGGAGAAGGGACTGGGCGCGCCGCCGTCGCTGCCCATCACAGCCAGCCGGCCCCGGTTGTTGCGCAGGTAGCGGTAGGTCAGGCGCAGGTGTTCGCCGTAGCGCTCGGCGAGCACGAGTTCGGTGAGGTTGTCGAGTTCTTCGGCGTCCAGGCCGCGCACGCCCGAGCGGCGCATCCTCACGTCCACGGCGCTGGCGGTCGCGTAGGCGTCGCGCGGCGAGAGCCCCGCGTCTTCCAGGGTGCGTGACAGCACGCCCCGGCTGAAGGGCAGGTCGCCTTTCTTGGCCTGCACCATGATGTCGGTGAAGGCCGGGGTGTAGGTGGCGGCCGCCCGCGCGATCTCCGGCCCCAGTACGTCGGCGGCCACCTCGACCATGAGGTCCTGCAACTCGGCCGGCGAGATGGGACTGCGCCGCAGCCGCCGCATTTCCTGCTCGATGCGCCGCGCTGCCGCCGCCGCCTGCAGGCCGCTGGCTCCGGCCGTGACGAGCGACTCGACGACGAGCCCCCGGCTGAAGGGCCAGGATTGGCGCGCCGTGCCGACGGTGAGTTCCGGCTGGGTCATCTTGCCCCCCGGTCCACGCCAGACATGCGCCGCAGCCGGATCACGTCCGCACAGGCTCGCGCCGCACCGCACCTTCGAGCAGCAGATTCAGCGCGAGCCGCATCTCTTCTTGCAGGGGACGCTCGGTGCCGTAGGCGCTCCAGCGCAGCGCGACCATCAGGTACGTGTCGGCAATCAGGTTGCTGATGCGCTGGAGGCTCAGGTCGGTCCGCATCTGGCCGGACTGGTGCAGCGGGCGCAGGATGAGCTCGATGACCTTGCTCAGCGGCAGCGCCTGGTACGCGGTGCGGGCGCGCTCGGGATTAGGATTCATGACCTCGTAGGCCAGCGGCGGAAACAGGTCGCGCTCGCGGGCATTTTCCTCGGCCAGCCGGTCCCAGATCTCGTACAGGACGCCCAGCGGCGGCGTGCCCTGGGCCAGCCGGCTCTCGGCGTGGTCGCGCAGCCGCTCCATGACCTCCGAGCCGTAGTCGAGCAGCACCGCTTCCTTGTAGGGGTAGTAGTTGAAGAAGGTGCCGCGCGAGACGTTGCTGGCCCGCGCGATGTCCGTCGCCGTGGTCGTCTGGAAGCCGCCCTGCTTGAACAGTTCGATGGCGACCCCGTAGATACGGGCGCGCCGGCGTTCTTTCTGACGCTCCCTCAGCGATGACGAATCCATGATGCCTACGGTATAGCGCGCCGGGTCTAAAATTGCACCCTGTCCAACATTCATGGCGGCCGTTCCGCTGGGCCGCTGTCAGAGCGCCGCGAGACCGGCTCAATACTCTGAAGGTCAGATGAAGTCTGCCGATCAGCCCTGGACCGTGGCCCTCGTCCTCGGAACGCTGGCGGTCGCGGGCCTGACGCTGGGTCCGGCGCTGTGGCCGCGCGCGCACGCGCCACAGGTCATGCGGACCGCGCTGCCACCGGCTGCCGGCTCGGCCTCCCCAGCCAGCGCCGAGCCGCCGACCTATGCCACCACCTCCAGCGTGCGCCCCCTCATCAGTGGCCGGCTCAATCTGAACACGGCCACCCAGGAGCAGCTCGAAGCCCTGCCCGGAATCGGCCCCGCGCTCGCGGCCCGCCTCACTGCGGGGCGGCCCTACCGCTCGCTGGCCGACCTCGACCGGGTGCGCGGCATCGGTCCCGCCGCCATGCAACGCCTCGGGCCGCTGGTCGCCTTCCAGTGACGGCCACGTCCGGAGCAGTGTCCAGCCCCGCAGGCGTGCGGCTGGCCTGGACCGTTCCAGCCGCGTACGGGGTCATAGGTGGCACTCTGCTCGGGCTGGGACTGGGATGGGGCTCGCTGGTGGCGCTGCTCGGCGCCGGGCTGGGGCTGCTGGGAGGCCGTCCTCTGCTTGTCGCGCTGGCGCTGGCCGGTGCTGGACTGGGCTACGGCAGCGAGCGCCTCCAGACGGCCCAGCCTGACCGCCTCGCGCCGTGGGTCGGCGCGCAGGTCACGCTGACAGGCGACTGGGACGGCCAGTTCCTGACCCTGCGGGATCCACCGGCCCGGCTGGCCCTCAGTCCCCGGCCCCCGCAGCCGCCGGGCCGACTGGAGGTCTCGGGCCGCCTCGTGCGCCCGGAGGGCCGCGGGGTGCCGGGCGGCTTCGATCAGGCGGCTTGGCTGCGCGCTCAGGGGGGCGTCTTTCTGCCCACGCCGCGCGCAGTGCTGGTGGGCACGCGGGTCCGGGCCAGCCAGCCCGAAGGGGGCGTGCGAGGCTGGTTCCGGCGCGGCCTGGCCGCCGGCCTGTCTCCACGCAACACCGCGTTGATGGAGGCGGTCGAACTCGGCGACCGGGGCGACCTGGGGCGCGAGAACTTCGCCGAAGGGTACGCGGTGCGCGACGCCTTCAACCGCGCGGGGCTGGCCCACCTGATGGCGCTGTCGGGCCAGAACGTGGCGCTGCTGACCGGCGCGCTGATCTTCATGCTGTCGCGGCTGGGGGCGCCCACCTGGCTGCGCTACGGGCTGCCGCTCGCGCTGCTCGTGCCCTACTTGACGGTGCTCGTCAGTGTCTCGCCCAGCATCACCCGCGCGGTCGTCATGGGTATGGCGGTACTGGCCGGGTTGTGGGCTGGGCGCGGGCGGCCCGACGTGCCGGGCACGCTGGCGCTGGCGGCGCTCGTGTGCCTGCTGCTGTTTCCGCTGTGGCTGCTGGACGTGGGCTTTCAGCTCTCGTTCCTGGCCGTGCTCGCCCTGACCCTCTCCTCGCGGTTGGCGGCGAGGCTGCCGGGGCGCTGGCCCCACGCGCTGCGGCTGGCTCTGGCAGCGACCGTGCTGGCCGAACTAGGCACGCTGCCGGTCATCGCGTCCACCTTCGGGCAGCTGCCGCTCGTGGGCCTGCCCGCCAACCTGCTGGCCGAGGGGGTCATGGCCGCGCTCGTGCCGCTGGGTTTTCTTGCCGGGCTGCTGGGGCCGCTGGCCGCGCCGGTCAACGTGCTCGTATCGCCGCTCGCCTCGCTGCTGCTGTGGCTGGCCGAGGCATTCGGCCGCGCTCCGGTCCTGGGCTGGGGGCAGGTGGGACTCGGCGGGCTGGCGGCCTACGCGCTTGCGGCGCTGGCGGGGACGCTGTGGCTGCTGGGACGGGTGCGGGGACCGGCGGCACTGGGCACCGTCCTCGCCTGCGCCCTGCTGACCTGGCTGCCCGGCGCGCTGCGGCCCGCACGCGAACTCGTCTTTCTGGATGTCGGGCAGGGCGACGCCACCCTGCTCCGCCTTCCCGGGCTGACCCTGCTGGTGGACGCGGGCGGTTCGGTCGGGTCCGACTACGATGTGGGGGGGCGCACGGTGCTGCCGGCGCTGCGGGCGCTGGGCGTCCGGAAAATAGACGTGGCGGTTGCGACCCATGCCGACACCGACCATATCGAGGGTCTCGCAGCTGTGCTGCGCGGCCTGCCGGTAGGCGAGCTGTGGATCGGGCAGCGCAAGGAGGACGATCCGGTGCTGGCCGCCGTCCTGGCCGCGGCCCACGAGCGCGGCGTGCCCGTGCGCGAGGTCCGCCGGGGCGACGAGGTGGCGGCGGCGGGAGTAAAGGTCACGGTGCTGTGGCCGCAGGGCGCCCCCTGGAGTGACGAGGACAACGCCAACTCGGTCGCTCTGCGCGTCACCGACGGCGACTGGCACGCCGCGCTGCTCGGCGACCTGCCCGACCCGGTCGAGGGCCAGATCGGGGTGGGGCGCCTCGACCTGCTCAAGACGGCGCACCACGGCAGCCGCTTCAGCACGGACGCGGCCTTCCTGGCCCAGACGGCTCCCCGGGACGCCCTCATCAGCGTCGGCGCGCGCAATACCTACGGCCACCCCAACGCCGCCGTGCTCGACCGCCTCGCCGGAGCCGGAGCGCGGGTGTGGCGCACCGACCTCCAGGGCACGGTGCGCTGGCCGCTGCCCTGAGTTTTCCTCCAGTGCCGGTACAGCAGCGCGCCGAGTCGGCGCCGGGGTCTGGGCATAGCCCCGAACAGGTGGTAACGGCTCCCCGCTCCTACTCGCTTCTCCGTCGCGGCGTTACCCTGGGCGCATGGCCCCTTCCCGTTCCGATGTATTGCGGCTGCTCAGTGCCCTGCCGGGCAGCTACGCCGGTCCCGACCGGCCCGAGACCGGCCCCTTCGCGGTGGTCGGGGTGGGTGAGGGCACGCTCGCCGCTCACCTGCTCTCTCCGCTGATCGGCGTCAATTTCACGCGCGCGGGCACGCAATTCGTGCTGTCGAGCTCCGACGTGCAGGACGCCGCACGCACCTACGCCGAACTGGCCGAGGTCGCCGGGGCCACCGCCCGGCGCGCGAGCACGGGCGGCCAGCCGGAGGACGTGGACGTGCTCATTCCGGCCGGGGCCTTCGCCACCTACCACTACGCGCAGTACGTCGCGCACGCGAGCGGCCACGCCGAGGAGGCGCGGGCGGCCGAGACCCTGATCGCGGATCTCGCCGCCCGCTGCGCGCCCGAGGTCGAGGAGAATAACCCCGCGCGCGACCTCGCCTGGAGCCTGTGGGGCCGCTCGCCGCTGCTGCTCGCCGCGCCCGAGGCCGACGCCCTGCCGCACGCCTGGCAGAGCCTGCTGGCGCGCACCGGCAAGACGCTGGCCGTGCCGGTGGCCGGCGACGCGCTGCCCTTCGTGACCGGCGCCTTCGAGGCCCAGCACGAGAAGGGCGACGGCCGCGTCGCCGTCATCCTGGGCGAGGCCGACGCCGCGCTGCACGTGGCGCGCGAGGTGCTCGAATCCCGCATCGACGAGGTCTTGCAGGTGCCCTACCCCGCCGGGTCGGAGGGCGGCTATGCGGGGCAGCTCGCGCTGTGGTATTTCGGGGCGTGGGTGGCCGCCTACCTCGCCGAGCGCTACGACCAGTCGCCCTCCGACCCGCCCATGCTGGCCCGCGCTCAGGCGGTCCTGGCGGGCGAGGCCGGCGAGGACACCCTGGGCACCAGCGAGCCGGCCCCGCGCCGCCGCAGGGCCGACGACCTCATTGACGACGAGACCGGCCGGGAGGACGACCGCTGGGACGACGAGGACGACACCGACGATCTGGACGACGACCTGAACTGAGAGTAAGCAGTGTGAGGAGGAGAGGGGAGGCCGGGCACGCACCCATGAAGGTCGCCTGAACCCTGCACGCCTCCTCGCCGCTTGACTTGGAGCGCACTCGAAGGCGTAGCGTTCGGAGGTGCCCACCGTTGCCCCGTGCCCTGCCCCTCTCCCCATCCGTGAAGCGGCGGCTCTGCTGGGCGTGAGTGCCCATACCCTGCGCTACTACGAGCGCGAGGGCCTGCTCGGCGTGCCGCGCGTGGCCGGGGGCAAGCGTCTCTACGGCGAAGCCGAACTGGCGCGGCTGCGCTTCCTGCTGCACCTGCGGGGCACCGGCATGGGCATGGCGGGGCTGCGTGAGTACGTGGCCCTCACCGAGCGGGGCGAGGCGACGGTGGACGCGCGGCGCGAGCTGCTCCTTCGCCACGAGGCAGCGGTCCTCGCGCGGCTCGGCGACCTCCAGGCCGATCTGACCGCCATCCGCCGCAAGATCGCGCTGTATGGCGGCGTCCCCCTTCCTTCCCCCCTTTCTCCGGCACGGCCGGCTCTACAGGAGACCCGATGACTTCCCCCGATCCTTCTAAGGCGACCCACACACGCAAGCTGCGCGACCTCACCGTTTCGGCGCTGGGCCTGGGCTGCATGGGCATGAGCGAGTTCTACGGCGACGCCGACGAGGCCGAGTCCATTCGTACCATCCACCGCGCCCTGGACCTGGGCATCACCTTCCTCGACACAGCCGACATGTACGGCGTGGGCCGCAACGAGGAACTCGTCGGTCGGGCCATCAAGGGCCGCCGCGACGAGGTCGTACTGGCGACCAAGTTCGGCAACATGCGCGGCGAGAACGGCGAATTTCTGGGCATCAGCGGCCGGCCCGAGTACGTGCGCCAGGCCTGTGATGCCAGCCTGAAGCGCCTGGGCGTGGACCACATCGACCTGTACTACCAGCACCGCGTGGATCCGGGCACGCCCATCGAGGACACGGTCGGCGCCATGGCCGAGCTCGTGCAGGCGGGCAAGGTGCGCTACCTGGGGCTGTCCGAGGCGAGCGCCGCGACCATCCGCCGTGCCGACGCCGTTCACCCCATCACGGCCCTCCAGACCGAGTACAGCCTGTGGACCCGCGACCCCGAAGCCGAGATCCTGCCGACCTGCCTCGACCTGGGCGTCGGCTTCGTGCCCTACAGCCCGCTGGGGCGCGGTTTCCTGAGCGGCCAGTTCAAGACTCCCGAGGACTTCGAGCCGGACGATTTCCGCCGCCACAACCCCCGCTTCCAGGGCGAGAACTTCGGCAAGAACCTGGAACTCGTGCAGGCCGTGCAGGACCTCGCCGCCCAGAAGGGGTGCAGTCCCTCGCAGCTCGCCCTGGCGTGGCTCCTCGCGCAGGGTCAGGACATCGTGCCCATTCCCGGCACCAAGCGGGTCAAGTACCTGGAGGACAACGCCGGGGCCATGCAGGTCAGCCTGAGCGGAACCGAACTCGCCCAGCTGGACGCCGTGTTTCCGGTCGGTGCGGCGGTCGGCGACCGCTACCCGAACATGAGCAGCATCGACCGCTGAAGCCGGTCAGCGCTGGGCCGCCAGCGCGTCGGGCGGCGCCGGGGTGGGTTCCTCCGGGCCCAGCATCGCCCGCACGGAGGCGGCCCAGCCCGCGCCGCTCAGGACGCGGTAGTGGTGGGCCCACTGCCAGCGGCGGTAGGCGTCGGCGGCCGCTTCCGGGGTGACGCTGCCCAGCGGGGTCAGTTCGGCGCTTTCCAGGTCCTTCAGGGTCTTGGGACCCCAGGCGAAGGCCACCCGGCCCTGCGCGAGCCAGCGCCGCAGGTCGGCTTCGGCGGGCAGGGCGTACAGGATGACCTCGGGGGTCTGGTCTACTGCCAGCTCCTCGCCCGGTCCCAGGAGCCGCAGGCCTGGAACCTGTCCCTGCAGGTAGGGTCCGACGCCGTTCTCGGCGTACGCCGCTGCTCCGTCGCGCAGGTGCGCGACCGCCTCCTGAGGGTCTAGGCGGGGAAGATCTGCGGCCGTGTTCTGCGTCTGGCCCACGAGGTCCAGCGGCTCGGCTGGGCGCAGGGCCTCGGCGCGCCATTCCAGGCTGGCGCGGCCCCGCCACTCGTTGGTAGCCAGCTCGGCGCCCAGGTCGGCCCCGCCTTCCTGCAGGGTCCCGGCCCCGTGCCGCACGCCCTTGAGGCCGCCCAGCCGGAACTGCAGGCTGTCGCCGCGCTTGCCCACCAGCCGCTGGCCTTCCAGCTCGCCCCGCAGGTGCCACAGCGGCCGGCGGTGGCCCTCGCCGAAGGGTTCGAGCCGCGCCGTCTCGGCGTCGAGTTCTGCCGTGGCCCAGCGAGGGGGCAGCGCGGCGTCGAGGCGCACGGCCGGCACCGGCACCGGAAAGCTCCGGGCGTAGGCGTGCAGGCGGTCCCGTAGTGCGGGGAAGTCGCGTTCGTCCACCGAGAAGCCGGCGGCGGCGGGGTGCCCTCCGTAGCGCTTCAGGAGGTCGCCACTCTCGCGCAGCCCCCCGACCGCGCTGATCCCGGGCGTGCTGCGCACCGAGCCCTTGCCCTGCGCCATGATGTAGACAGGGCGGTAGAACGTTTCGAGCAGCTTGCTCGCCACGATTCCCATCACGCCGGGGTGCCAGTCGGGGTGGGTCAGGACGAGGGCCGGGTCGGCGGGGTCGGCCAGGGCGAGCGCCTGGGCGAACATGTCGTCCTGCAACCTGCGGCGTTCGAGGTTCAGGGTGTCGAGGTACGTCACCAAGCGCTCGGCCTCGGCGGGGCTCGGGGTGATGAGCAGTTCCAGCGCGAGGTCGGCCGCGCCCATGCGTCCGGCGGCGTTCAGGCGCGGCGCGAGCACGAAGGCCACGTCGCGGGCGGTGGGCCGGGGGACCCCGGTGTGCCGCAGCAGGGCGCGCAGGCCGGGCAGCGTGGTGTCCGGCAGCGCCTCCAGCCCGGCCCGCACGAGCGCCCGGTTCTCGCCGACGAGCGGGGCCACGTCGGCGACCGTGCCCAGCGTCGCCAGCGGCGCGAGGTCACGGGGCTCGTCCAGCCCCAGCTCGGCGCGCACCGCCCACAGCAGGTGGTAGGCCACTCCAGCGCCGGTCAGGTTATGTACGCCGGCGTCGAAGCCGTCGGTGAGGTGCGGGTGCACGACCAGACACGCCGGAAAGTCGGGGCCCGGCGCATGGTGGTCAGTGACGATCACGGCCGTACCCGCCTCCAGCAGCGCGCGCACCTCGTCGAGGTTGGTGACGCCGCAGTCCACCGTCACGAGCAGGTCGGCGGCCCCGGCATGTTCCGGCACACGGTCTGGGTGCACCCCGTACCCCTCGTTCAGCCGGTGGGGAATGAAGCCGTGCACGTCGGCCCCCAGGGTGCGCAGGCCCAGCACGAGCACGGCGGTCGCGCTCACGCCGTCGGCGTCGTAGTCGCCGTGAATTCGAATCCGTTGTCCGGCCCGCACCGCCGCCACGATCTGCCGCGCGGCCTCGTAAAGCGCCGGGTTGGGGCTCAGGCGCAGGGGCGCCTCCAGCAGCTCCGGCGTCATGCCGCGCCCGGCAATGACCTGCGCCAGGGCCGGCGAGACGTTCCAGATCCGCATGGTTGCCAGCAGTTCGGCTCGGCTGGCCGGAGGGGAGAGCAGCCAGCGGGGCGGGGGAGGAGTTACGGCGGCCTTCACGCGGTCTCCGTCACGGCCGGCTCGTTCCTGGTGGGAGCCGGGCTGGACTCGGGCGCCGCTACCGGCAGCGCGCCCAGTCGGGCCTGGAGCGTGGCAGTCAGCCGGCCCTCGAGCGCTCGCCGTTCGCGGCGCTCTCGGCGGCGCCGGGCCCCCTGGCGCCACAGCAGCGGCAGCAGCAGCAGGGCCACGAAGGCCCCACCCACCACGACGAACATTCCCATCGCCGCGCCCGTGCCGGTCAGCCACTCGCCGCGTCCGAACGGGAGGGGCAGCCGCACCGGCTGCGGGTTCTCCAGTGCCACCAGCAGCAGGTACCCCGCGAGCACCAGCAGCAACAGCACCTGCACAAAGGGCATCACGCGCATCGGGCCGCAGCATAGAGCATCGCGCCCTGGCCTGGCCGTGCCCAGTCTTATGTGCCAGTAGTGGAAAGATGAACGGTCCACAGGAGAAAATCCCCGGTAGAAAAGAGCCAAAAAAAGAGGCCCCGCTGTGGGGCCTCCGGTTCAGAGGGTAAGGATCAGAAGTAGAACTTCAGGCCGGCCTTGCCGCCGACGTTGAAGCCGCGGGTAGCGGTGTTGGTCGTGCCGTTGGCGTTCGTGGTGTACGCCAGGCCCGTGCCGCGGCCCTTGTTGCTGAGGTAGTAGCGGCCGTTGGCTTCGCCGAAGACGGCGATGCTGTCGGTCACGCGGTACTCGACACCTGCGAGGCCCAGGGCATAGACGTCGGTCGCGTTGCCTGTACCGGCGTTGGTGGTGGTGCCACGCGCCTGGCTGCTGGTGATCCCGAGGCCGGCGCCGACGTACACGCCGAGGTTGCTGCCGGTGTCGAGGTTGTAGGTCAGGGCGGCGTCGGCGTTCACGCCGTTCTGACCGGGCTGGTACTCGGCGGCGATGCGGGCGCCGATGGGCCCGAAGACGCTCTTGGTGCCGATCAGGGCGCCACCGCTCAGGCAGTAGCCGACGGTACCGGCGTTCGCGCTGCGGTTGAAGGGAGCGCGGCACTGCTCGCTGGACGCGACGCCCTTGGCGCCGAGGCTCACGCCGGCGTACAGGTTGCTGGTGTTGGCTACCGTGACGTCGGGGGCGATGTCACCAATGACGACCGTGGTGGGGGCGGTGGTGGTCGGCGTGGTGGTCGTGGGGGTGGTGACGACGGTGGCTGAGGCTCCGGCAGTGCCGGCCGGGCCCTGGGGACCGGTCGGGCCGACAGGACCCTGGGGACCCGCGGGGCCCTGGGGGCCGGCGGGGATGTTGCGGATGGCGGCTTCGAGGGCGTCGATGCGGGCGCTCAGGGCAGCGGTGTCGGCGGTGTCGGTACCGGTCGCCGCCGTGTTGATGCGCTCTTCCAGGGCGGTGATGCGGGCGGCCTGGGCGGCGTTGGCCGTTTCCAGGTCGGTCACGCGGGCGCTGATGGCCGCCAGTTCGGGGGCCACTTCCTGCATGCCGTTCATGACGGTGGTCATGTCGGTCTGGCTCAGGCCACAGTTGCTCAGGGCGCCGCTGGCGAGCAGGCGGTGGAAGATCAACGCGGCCTGGTAGCGGGTCAGGTTCTCGTTGCCACGGAAGGTGCCGTCAGGGAAGCCCTGGATCAGGCCGCACTGCGTGATGCGGTCCACAGCGTCCTTGGCCCAGTGGCCGGCGGGCACGTCGCTGAACTGCGTGACTTGGGCGGTGGTGGCCGGAGCGGGGGTCGTCGCGGGCGCGGTCTGGGCGCTGGCGGCGCCGAGGCCCAGGGCGAGGATGGACGAGATCATGAGGGTGTTACGCATAGCAGACTCCTTTGATCGGAAAAGGGCACAGTTGAGCGCCCGAAACCGACTTTCCTGCCGTCAACGTTAGGCAGACGATATGAGTAAGCTGTGAATTACGGCCCCCCCAGGCATTGTGCTCTGCTTCTCAAAGTCCCAATCTGATCCTGACCCGCTCAGAATGTGCGTCCGGTGTGAAAATAGTCTTGAAACGTGAGAGCAGGAAAAAGCGCCTGAGACGGGAAGAGGCTGGGCGAGATGTGAAAAGCCCATACCTCTTCATGCTCCGAGTTCATGAGGGCGGGTTCATCTTTGGTCGCCTGAATCCTCTGGACCTGGGCATCATCCGGGGCCGAGCGGTCAATGTTGTTTCTCTCGGCGCGCCCATGAGGACTTCGTGTCAGCATGCGGCCATGACCGGCGACTACCTGCTCGACGAATACGAATTCGACCACCTGACCCTCGACCAGCACGGGGCCATCGCGGTCCTGACCGTCAACCGCCCCCAGGCCCTGAACGCCCTGAACGGCGCGCTGCTGGGCGAACTGGCCCAGGTGGCTGACCTCATCGCCGACCATGCCGACATCGGGGTTCTGATCATCACGGGGGGCGGCGACCGGGCCTTCGTGGCCGGGGCGGACATCTCGGAGCTGAGCAGTCTCGACGGCGTGTATGCGGGCCGCGAGCTCTCGCTCTCGGGCCAGGACGTGATGGGCCGCCTGAGTACGCTGCCTATTCCGGTCATCGCCGCCATCAACGGCTTCGCGCTCGGGGGCGGCCTGGAACTGGCGCTCGCGTGCGACGTGCGCGTGGCCTCGCCAGGAGCCAAGCTGGGCCTGCCTGAGGCCTCGCTGGGCCTGATTCCGGGGTTCGGGGGCACGCAGCGTCTGGCCCGCCTGATCGGCGCGGGCCGCGCACTTGATCTGATGCTCACGTCCCGCCAGGTTACGGCCGAGGAGGCGCTCGGCATGGGGCTGGTGAATTACGTGGCGGACGAGCCGCTGCGCCGTGCTCGCGAGGTCGCCGAACAGATGCTGAAAAACGCGCCCATTGCCCTGTCGCTCATCAAGGAAGCGGTACGCCGGGGGCTGGATACCTCGCTCGAAGCGGGTCTGGAGATCGAAGCTGACCTGTTCGGCCTGACGGTCGCCACCAGCGATTTCCGCGAGGGCACAGGCGCCTTCCTGGCCAAGCGCCGCGCCGAATTCAAGGGGGAATGATGGCGGGCGACCAGGAGAGCCGGGGCGTCCATCTGGAGGGCGGCGCCCAGGAGACGCAGCTCTCGCAGACGCAGGAGGCCGGTGCGGGTGCCAGCGGTGAGCGCCACCACGACCCTAAGCTAACCCTGAATGTCTCGGACGGCGCTGTGCGTGAGATGGAGGCGGCCGCGGTTCCGGCGGATGGCCGGGTGGTCGAGTTCACCACGCCGCGCGCCAAACTGATCGAGGAGGCCAGCCGGGCCATCCGCGCCGATCTGCGCGCCTATCCCAGGGCGCTGGCTGCCTACGAGGCCCTGCGCGCCGATCCCGAGGCGCTGGCGCACTGGGACATGGCGAACTACGTGACCATGCGCAAGCTCGGCTACAACGACCACGGCCGCGTGCACGCCTTCATCACGGGGGCGGCCAGCCTGGCGATCACCGAACTGCTGCTGGGCGCCGGGGTGCGCACCGACATTATGGAAAGCGGGGTGGGCGACGCCGAAGACGTGTTCCTGGCGATCATCCTGGGGACCATGCTGCACGACATCGGCAACCAGATTCACCGCGCCGGGCACGAGGCGCACGGGGTGGCGCTGGCCCTGCCGATTCTCGACCGCATCATGGGGCCGCTGTACGCCGATCCCTTCAAGCGGGTCAAGGTGCGGTCCTTCATTCTGGGGGCCATCAACAGCCACGACCTCAGCCCGGCCCCGCTGACCATCGAGGGCGGCATTGTGGCGGTCGCGGACGGCACCGACATCACCAAGGGGCGTGGGCGCAAGGCCTTCGCGCTGGGTAGCGTGGACATCCACTCGATCAGCGCGCTGGCGGTGGACCAGGTGGTTATCGAGCGCGGGCGCAGCAAGCCGGTCCTGATCAGCGTGACGATGAACAACTCCGGTGGCATCTTCCAGGTCGAGGAGGTACTGGCCCCCAAGGTGATCCGCACGCCCATGCGCAACTTCGTGGAACTGCGCGCCGCCATACGGCCGCAGGGCGAGGAGCAGATCCTCTCCCGCGTGCGGCTCGACGGAGACCATTTCGTGATGGACCTGGAGGGCGGCGAAAGCGTACGTGTTGAGGTCGAGGACACCCAGAAGAAGGTCACCGACGCCATCACCCAGAACCTCGGGGTCAGCGCCGAGAGCCGCTAGCGGACCATGGGGCGGGCCCGGGCTGTCTTGACGCCCGGCCCACCCCGTCCTACCCTGGCCTCTGACGCCCGCCTCCCTCCACCCGCACACCCTTCATCCTTGAGAAGCGTGTCGTCTTTTTCATGTTCGGTCAGGGATTTTCTCTAGACTGGGCAGAATGACGGGGGCGATGAGGTACGGACTGGGGGGAGCGGCTGCGCTGGTGCTGCTGGGCGGCGCGTTGGCGATGGGTGTGGCGACGCAGGACAGCGGCGCGCTGGCACCGGGGCTGACGGTGGGCGGTATCCCTGTGGGCGGTCTGACCACCGAGGCGGCCCTGAGCGCGCTGCGGGAGAAAGGCGCCGCGGCGCCGCAGGTGACGGTCACGGCGGCCGACAAGACCTGGACCCTCGCGGCCGACAAGCTCGGCTGGCAGGCCGACGCCGAGGCGAGCCTGCGCCCCGCGCAGCAGCTCTCGCAGGAGCGCGGCGTGGTCGAAAAGCTCCAGAACATGATCGGGCAGCAGGCCACACGCGACTTTCCGCTCGTCGTGAAGGTGGACCCGGAGGCCGCGCGCGCGACCCTCAAGGCGCTCACCGGCGGCCTGAACACCCAGCCCAAGCCCGCGACGGTGGGCTTCGACGCCAAGACCCGCCGTTACGCCGTCCTGACCAAGGACACGCCGGGCCGCAAGGCCGACATTGACGCGGCTGTGAGCGCCTACGCCGCCGACCCCGCGCAGACGGCCGTGAAGGTGCCAGTCGCCGAGTGGAAGGCCAACAACTCGGCCGAGAAGCTCCAGGGCTACGCCGACCTGGGCAACCGTCTCATGCGCCCGCTGAGCGCCACGCTGGAGGGCACTGACCGCAAGGGCACCCTCACGGCCCTCCAGGTGGCCGACCTGTTCTGGGTGCGGCCCGAAGGCATCGTCCTTGACGACAAGACCATCGGCGCGGCCTTCACGCTCCTGAGCACGGCGGTGGACCAGCCCGCGCAGAACGCCCGCTACGCCACCCAGGGCGGCAAGCTCGTGCGCGTGCCCGAGAAGGCGGGGCGCGTGGCCGACCGCGCGGCGGCGCTCGCGGCCCTGCGCAAGGCCATCACGGACCCGGCGAGCAGCAGCGTCGTCTTCGCCTCCAAGGTCAGCCAGCCCACCCTGACGGCCGCGGCGCTGCCCGACCCGACCAAACTCGAGCTCATCACGACCGGGTACAGCACGTACTACGGCAGCAGCCCCGAACGCCGCGCGAATGTCGCCAACGCGGCGGCCAAGATCAACGGCGCCGTGGTGCCGGCAAGCGGGATCTTCAGCTTCCTCCAGTCGCTGGGCAGCATCACGCCCGACAACGGCTTTGTCGGCGGCCTGATCATCTCGGGTGGACGCACGGTGGACGGTCTGGGCGGCGGCGTATGCCAGGTGAGCACCACGACCTTCCGCGCGCTGTACCAGGCGGGACTGCCGGTCGTCGAGCGCAGCCAGCACTCCTACCGCGTGGGCTACTACGAGCCGCAGGTGGGGTTCGAGGCGGCCGTGTACGACCCCGGCGTCGACCTCAAGATGAAGAACGACACCGGCGCGCCCCTGCTCATCCGCACCGTGAACAACGACGCGCGCAGCACCCTGGAAGTGCAGGTGTGGGGCATTAAACCCGAGCGCAGCGTGTCGGTGAGCAAGGCGACCATCCTCTCGCGTACGCCGCACCCGGCCCCGCAGTACGTCACCAACGCCCGGCTGCGCCCCGGCACCACCAAGCAGGTGGATTGGGCTGCCGACGGCTACAACCTGTTCATCACCCGCACGATCAAGGACGCTTCGGGAACCCGCACCGACAAGGTGAGTACGGTCTACAAGCCCTGGCGCGCGGTGTACGAGGTCGGCCCGAGCTGAGGCCATAGGGAAAGGAGGGGCCACTGGACAGCCTGCCGCGCCGCGCGCGCCGCCCCGCTACACTCGCCCCATATGCAGACGCTGGTGGACGAGATCAGGGCGCAGGGCATCATCCTGCCGGGGGGCTTTCTGAAAGTGGACGGGCTGGTCAACCACCAGCTTCTGCCGGCCCTGACGCGTGAGATGGGCCGGGAGTTCGCGCGTCACTTCGCGCCCCTGTCGCCCAGCAAGATCCTGACCATCGAGGTGAGCGGCATCGCGCCCGCGCTGGCGACCGCGATGGAACTCGGGATTCCGATGGTGTACGCCCGCAAGAAAAAGCCCCTGACCATGAAGGAGCCCGCCTACACGGCCCAGTCGGTGAGCCGCACCAAGGGCGGCACGGTGGACCTGTTCGTGAGCAGCGAGTTTCTGGGAGCGGGCGACCGGGTCATCATCATCGACGACTTCCTGGCCTCGGGCGGCACGGTCCGTTCTCTGACGGACATCATCGGCCAGAGCGGGGCGACGCTACTAGGCCTGGGCTGCGTGATCGAGAAGGAATTCGAGCACGGGCGTGACCGTCTCGCCGACCTCGAAATTCCGATCCATACCCTCGCCAACATCGTCCGCATGAGTGAGGCCGAGGGCATCGTGGTGGAGGTGGGCCGCTGACGGGAGCCGTCTCTAAAGGCGAGGTCAGGGCCGGCTGAAGAGGCCTTGGGCCGCGCCTCAAGAGCCGTGCGGGAGCGGGGGCCAGGCTGGGAATCCTAAGGAGCTTCTTGCCATGACCCGTCCTCCGAACCCCGCCGCCGACCTCATCCCCGACCAGCGTGCCCGCGTCAACGTGGCGAGCTATGAGACCTACGCCGCCGCGCAGCGCGCCGTAGACTTTCGTGGGCGAGGGCCTCCAGACCATCGAACAGGTCACGGGCCGCCTCGACTGGGGCCGCGCCGCCGGGCTGGGGCTGGGGCAGGGTATGGGCATGGGCCTGTTCATCGGCCTGATCTTCGCGGCGCTGGGACTGGGCCAGGGCAGCTTTATCGGTCTGGTGGCCTACGGCGTGGTCATCGGCGGCATCTTCGGGGTGGTGTGGGGCCTCATCGGCTACGCACTGTCGGGCGGGCGGCGCGACTTCACGAGCATCGGTGGGATGCGCGCTCGCGAGTACCTGCTGCTCACCGACCCCGAGGTTGCCGAGTCGGCCAGAGCGCTGCTGAGCGAACTGCCGAGCCGCTGAGTCCGGACAGGTCCTGCCTCGCGTCCTAGCGCCCGTTTGGGTAGCATGGCGGCAATGACACAACCGGGTATCGAGCTTCAGGAACTCATCGCCGAGATGGAGGCGCGCCGCCGCAGGGTCGAGGAAGGCGGCGGCCCCGAACGCCAGAACAAGCAGCGCCTGGGGGGCAAGCTCACCGCCCGCGAGCGGATTGACGCGCTGCTCGACCCTGACAGTTTTCTGGAACTGGGCACCTTTGCCCAGCACCAGGGCGGGCGGCTCATGCAGGGGGTCGAGGCCCCTGGTGAGGGCGTGGTGACGGGGCGCGGCACCATCCACGGGCGGCAGGTGTTCGTATTCAGCCAGGATTTCACGGTACTGGGCGGGTCGCTGGGCAAGATGAACGCCGCGAAGATCACCAAGATCATGGACCTCGCAGCCAAGACGGGCTGCCCGGTCATCGGCCTGAACGACAGCGCGGGCGCCCGCATCCAGGAGGGCGTGGACAGTCTCTCGGGTTACGGCGAGATCTTCTACCGCAACGCGGTGTACTCGGGCGCGGTCCCGCAGATCAGCGCGATTCTGGGGCCGTGCGCGGGCGGCGCCGTGTATAGCCCGGCGCTGACCGACTTCATCCTGATGAGCGGGGGCAGCAGTTACATGTTCATTACCGGCCCCGAGGTCATCAAGTCGGTGACGCGTGAGGAAGTGACCTTCGACGCCCTGGGCGGCGCAGACGTGCATACCCGCAAGTCGGGCGTGGCGCACCTGTCCTACGACGGCGACGCGGCGGTGCTGGCCGGCGTGCGTGACCTGCTCTCGTACCTGCCCCAGAACGCCCGCGAGCAGCCCCCGGTGGTGCCCACGAACGACCCTGTGGACCGCCGCAACGACAAGCTGCTGGAGATCGTGACGCCCGACCAGCGCCGGCCCTACGCCATGCACGAGGTCATTCACGAACTCGTGGACGACGGCACCTTTCTGGAGATTCAGCCGCACTGGGCCAGAAACATCCTGTGCGGTTTCGCGCGGCTGGGGGGCCACAGCGTAGGCATCGTCGCCAACAACCCGCGCGTCATGGCGGGCACACTGAACATCGACGCCTCGGACAAGGCCGCACGTTTCATCCGGACCTGCGACTGCTACAACGTGCCGGTGCTGACGCTGGTGGACGTGACCGGGTTCCTGCCCGGCGTGGCGCAGGAACATGCGGGCATCATCCGGCACGGCGCCAAGATGCTGTACGCCTACGCCGAGGCGACGGTGCCCAAGGTCACGCTGATCACCCGCAAGAGCTACGGCGGGGCGTATCTCGCCATGAACAGCCGTGATATGGGCGCGGACGCCGTGTACGCTTGGCCCACCGCCGCCGTCGCCGTGATGGGCGCCGAGGGGGCCGCCAATATCGTGTACCGCCGCGACATCCAGAACGCCGAGAACCCAGAGGCCATGCGTGCCCAGAAGATCGCCGACTACAAGGACGCCTTTGACAACCCCTACGTGGCGGCGGGCAAGGGTTATATCGACGACGTGATCCCGATGGAGGAGACCCGGCGTGTCCTGATCCAGTCGTTCGAGATGCTGCGGGACAAGCAGGAGGCCCGCCCCTACAAGAAGCACGGCAACATTCCCCTGTAGGCGTGGGGCGAGGCGCGCATGAGGGAACGCGCAGCACTTCCTGTCCTAGCTGCGGTCTCACTGCGGTAAGGGGCGGGCCTACACTCCGGACATGCAGATCATGCGCGCCGCCCTCGCGTCCTTCGCAGGCAGGAGACGCCGAGTTCTTCACGTGCCGGGTCCGGATTGATCCCCTGTATCCGGCTCAGGCTCCGTCCCAGATGGCCGGTAACTCCGTGACCTTCGAGCTGGGCGCCCGGACGGCGTGGCACACGCATCCGCTGGGGCAGGTGCTCATCGTCACCGCCGGCCTGGGCTGGGTGGGGCGCGAGGGCGGCGAGGTCGAGACGGTCCGCCCCGGCGACGTGGTGCGCTTTGACCCCGGCGAGAAGCAATGGCACGGGGCGACGGCCACCACCGCCCTGACCCACATCGCCCTTCAGGAAGCGCAGGACGGCCGAGCGGGGGTGTGGCTCGAACAGGTGAGCGCCGAGGCGTACCGGGCGGGCCACGGCGAGTAACACGTGCACCTTTTCATGGCCGTTTCTTGAGCCGCTGCCCAGCCTTTGTGGCCGTCCCGGCGCTATGGTCCGGACATGACTCAGTCTCCCGCCCAGCGGACCTACGCCAAGCCCAGCGACACTGAACTGCGCGAGCGCCTCACGCCCATCCAGTACCAGGTGACGCAGCACGAGGGCACCGAGCGCGCGTTTACCGGCGAACACTGGGACACGGACGAGGACGGCATCTATGTGGACGTGGTGTCGGGCGAGCCCCTGTTCTCCAGCAAGGACAAGTACGACGCGGGCTGCGGCTGGCCCAGCTTCACGCGGCCCCTCAAGGACGTGTCGCTCACCGAGAACACCGACTACAAGATCGGTTACGCCCGCACCGAGGTGCGCTCGCGCGGCGTCGATTCCCACCTGGGCCACGTGTTTCCCGACGGCCCGCAGGAGGAAGGCGGCCTGCGCTACTGCATCAACTCGGCGTCGCTGCGCTTCGTACCGGCGGCCCAGCTTGAAGCTGAGGGCTACGGCGAGTACGCCGCCCTGTTCCGCTGACCGGGCCGCTCCGCTGAAGTGCTCCAGGGATTGATACCGGCTGGGCCGTCCTTCTGGGGCGGCCCGCCCTGTGTTGGTCCGGTGTTGGTCGGCGCAGTGTCAGTTGGCTCAGGGTTTGCATAGGCGCCCCCGCCCTCCAGACTGAGACCATGCGTTTCCGGCGCTCCGCCCCCGACCCGCGTCTGAGCGAATTTGTCCAGTGCTACTGGCAGATCGAGGACATGGACCTCGCGTGGCCCGAGCTGAACTACGACATGCCCGAGCGCACCATGCGCCTGATGTTCTCGGCCGAAGCCATCTGGACCGGGCCGAGCGCCGATACGCTGGAACTCGCCCAGCCGGTCGTACTGACCCCTTTCTTGGTGCAGTCGCAACGCCTGGTGGGGCAGGGCCGCCTACGCGTGCTCATGGCCGAGTTGTACCCCTGGGGGGCGCGGCAGTTGCTGGGCTGGACTTCCCAGGAGGCACCGGGTGCCCTGAACACCTCCCTGAGCGCCAGCCCCTGGGGCCGCGAGGTGGTGGCGCTCGTGCGGCTGGGCGAGTGGGCCGCCGCCCAGGAGGCGCTCGAAACCCGGCTGCTGCACCTCGCCGGGGCCCAGGGCGAGACAGGCATGGGCGTGCAGGCGGCCCGCCGCATCTACGAGGCCTCGGGCACGGTGCGCGTGGCCGACCTGGCGGCCGAGCTGGGCCTCAGCCCGCGCACGCTGGAGCGGCAGTTCGCGCAGCAGGTCGGCGTAAGTCCCAAGACCCTGGCCCGCGTGGTGCGCTTCGACGCGGCGAACCTCCGGATTCGCACGGACCCGGAGGTGCCGGTGGCCGAGCTGATCTTCGAGCTGGGGTTCTTCGATCAGGCCCACCTCATCCGGGAGTTCAGGGCGCTGTCCAGCATGACCCCCGGCACCTTTGCCGCCCTCGCCGCGCGCCGCCGCCACGCCCTCGACCTGGACGTGCTGCTGGCGAGCGGCGACCGGCCTCTGGACCTGCCGCTGGACCTGGAGGTGTCGTCCGAGTTCTGGACTGGCCCGGACCAGCCTGAACCGCAATGATCTGGGTTTCGGGGACCGCCGGCGCGGGACTGGGCTTGTGCGGAGGGCGCAGGTGGTCCGGACTGCGGAGCTGAACGCCAAGCGCGCCACGGCTGTCGCATTTTTCCAATGCCGGGAGGGGGCCGCGCCCCTAGCGTGTGCCCATGACCTCTGCCTCCAAACGTCCGCCTCTGTTGCTCCTGCTCTTCACGGTCTTTCTGTTCGGCCTCAGCCTGTCGTTGGTCTTTCCGGTGCTGCCCTTCATCGTGGCGCGTTACGTTTCCGACCCCGGCCAGCAGAGCGTGGTGATCGGGCTGCTGGCGGCCACCACCTCGCTGCTGGCCTTTTTCGGCTCGCCGGTACTCGGTGCCCTGAGCGACGCTTTCGGCCGCCGCCCGGTCATCCTGCTGACCCTGCTCGGCTCGGCGCTGGGCTACCTGCTGTTCGGCATCGGCGGTAGCCTGTTCATGCTGTTCCTGGGGCGCGCGGTCGACGGCGTGGCGGCGGGCGGCATGGGCGCGCTGTTCGCCTACGTCGCCGACAGCACCGAGGAGGACCGGCGCGCCCAGGTCTTTGGACAGATCGGCGCGACGGTCGGCGCCGCCATGATCGTGGGACCAGCGGTGGGCGGCCTGCTCTCGCACTTCGGAACGGGCGTGCCCGTGTTCGTGGCGGCGGGCGTCACCCTGCTCAACCTGCTGTGGGCCTGGGCCGCGCTACCCGAAACCCTGGCCCCCGAAAAGCGCCGGCCGGACTTCGGGCCCGCGCACCTGAACCCGCTGCTGCAACTGCGCGGCGCCCTGGCCTTCCCGCTCGTGCGGCGGCTGGTGACGGTCAGCGCCCTGTTCATCCTGCCGTTCTCGCTCATGCAGGTGGCGCTGCCGATCATGACGCGCGACCTGCTGCACTGGGGGCCGGCGCAGGTGGGCACGGTCCTGATGGTCTCGGGGCTGTGCGACATCGTGGCGCAGGGCATCTTGCTCCCGTACCTCATCCGCGCGCTGGGCGAACGCCGGGTGGCGCAGGCCGGGCTGTGCCTGGGCGTGGTCGGCATGAGCGTGCTGGCGCTGCTGCCCCTGCACCCGCTGGCGGCCTTCGTATACTTGGGCGTGCTGCTGTTGGCGCTGGGCGAGGGCGTCTACACCGCGTGCATGACCACTCTGGTCTCGCTGGCCATTCCCGAAAGCGAACAGGGCCGGGTGCAGGGCGGCGTGCAGGCGGTGGGTGAACTGGCCCAGGTCGCCGGACCGCTCCTGAGCGGTCAGCTGTACTCGCGCCTGGGGCCGTCCGCGACCTTCGGAGCTGGGGCGGCGGTAGCAGTCCTGGCCCTGGGCACCCTGCTGGGCAGCGCCGTGCCCAGGGTGCCGGACGCCAGAGCCGCCGGCTGACCGGGCAGATCAGAGGGGGCGGCATCAGGAAGAGGATTTCCCGGCGCCGCCCCCTCCCCGACTCGGCTCAGCGCGCGCCGAAGTCCTGCACCCAGTAGGTGCGGTAGCTGCTGCTGGCGTTGGCGGCGTACCCCACGCCGAGTTCCTTGAAGCTGCCGTTCATGATGTTGCGGCAGTGCCCCTCGCTCTTGAGCCAGCCGGCCACAACAGTCTCGGGGGTGGTCTGGCCGGCGGCGATGTTCTCGCCGATGGTGTACCACTTGTACCCGGTTGCCGTGATGCGCGCGCTGAAGTCGCGGCCGTCCTGGCTGGTGTGGCTGAAGTAGTTCTTGGCGGCCATGTCGGCGGCGTGCCCCTGCGCGGCCTGTTCGAGCGCGGCGTTGTAGGTCAGCGCGCCGACGGCCGGGAAGGTGGTCGTGCCGCAGGTCTGACCCTGGGCGCGCGCGGCGTTGGTCAGGGCGAGCACGCGGGCCGCGAAGTCGCCGCTGGGGGTGCTGGGGGCCGGTGTGGGCGTAGGCGTGGGTGTGGGGACAGGCGTGGTCGCCGCGCTGCGCACCGTGAGGGGAAAGTCGATGAAGGCTGCGGGATTGTTCGCCAGCGCCGCGCGCACGGTGGCGCTGCCCGCCCCGCGCGCCGTGACCAGGCCGCTCTGGGTCGTGGTCGCCACGCCCGCGTTGCTAGTGGTCCACACGAGCTGTCCGGGAGTGGGGGCCTGGCCGTTCACCTGCACGTTGATCTGTACGGTCTGGGCCACGTTCAGCGTCATGGCGGCGGCGGTGCCCTGGGCGCTCAGCAGTTCGCTGGCCGGAGTGCTCAGGCCGGTGCCCGTATCGGCGGCGGGTGCAGGCGTCCCGGTCTGGCTACAGGCGGCCAGCAACAGCAGGAAGGGCAGGGCGAGCAGACGGGCGCGCGGAGAAACGGTCAGGTGCATGGGCACAGTAGAGCGCCCTTTTTCCTCTTAAGGATGAATTAAAAATTCTCATCTCTCATCAAGTTCTGGGTGGTTGCAGCACGGCCCAGACGGCGCAAGTGTGTCGTTTTCGGCATCAAGCAAAACACATGATTCTCATTTTTAGGATCGGGACAAGGGCGCACGGGGACAGGCGTAAGCTGCCTCCATGTTCGCGCGCCCCGGCCGTTCCGTCTCCTCCGTGCCCGGTTCCGGTGAGGGACCGCCGCCCCGGCGCGATCCCCGGCAGCTCATGCGGCTGCTGGCCTTCGCCCGACCCTACCGCGCGTTGTTCGTGCTGGGGCTTGTCGCTACCCTCATCTCCAGCGGCCTGAATCTGGTGTTTCCGGCCCTGTTCGGACGCCTGATCGACGCCTCCTTCCTGCGGGTGGGCAGCGCCGACACCGGGCCGCTGGACCGCACGGTGCTGGGCCTGCTGGGCATCTTCGCGCTCTCGGCGCTGTTCGGGGCGGCGCAGGCCTACCTGCTGTCGCGGGTGGGGGCGGGGGTGGTCGCCGACCTGCGCCGGGCACTGTTCGGGCACCTGCTCACGCTCTCGCCGCGCTTTTTCGGGGATCACAAGACCGGCGACCTCACCAGCCGCCTCACCTCCGACGTGGGCACGGTCCAGACGGTCACCAGCACGGCTCTGGCACAGCTCGCCGCGCAGTCGGTCAGCCTCGTCGGGGCGGTCGTGCTCCTTATTCTCACCAGCGCCCGCCTGAGCCTGCTGACCCTGGCGATCATTCCGCTCGTCATCGGGACGGCCGTGCTCATCGGGCGCCGGATCCGCCGCGTGAGCCGTGAGGTGCAGGACGCCGTCGCCGGGGCCAACGCCAGCGCCGAGGAAGCCATCAGCGGCGTGCGGGTCGTGCAGAGCTTCACCGCCGAGGCGCAAGAGCGCGGGCGCTACGGCCAGGGCGTGACCCGGAGTTTCCTGGCTGCCCTGCGCCGCGCGCAGCTTCAGGCCCTGATGTCGGGCACCATGAGTTTCCTGGCCTTCGGGTCGCTGGCGCTGGTGCTGTGGTACGGCGGGCGGCAGGTCATGAGCGGCGCCCTGACCCCCGGCGCGCTCGTCACCTTCCTGTTCTATGCCGCCCAGGTGGCGGGTACGGTGGCGGCCCTGACCGGCGTCTTCAACCAGTTCCAGGAGGCGCTCGGAGCCTCGGGGCGCATCTTCGAACTGCTCGACGAACGCAGCGACCTGCCTCAGCCTGCCGCGCCTCTGCCTCTCAAGCGCGCCGAGGGCCGCGTGGCCTTCGTGAACGTGGATTTCCGCTACGGCGACCAGGCGGTGCTGCGCGGCGTGAACTTGGACGTGCCGGCCGGGCAGGTCGTGGCGCTCGTCGGCCCCAGCGGCGCGGGCAAGAGCACCCTGGTCAACCTCATTCCCCGCTTCTGGGACGTGTCGTCGGGCACGCTGAGCATCGACGGCCGCGACGTGCGCGACTACGACCTCGCGGACCTGCGTGCCCAGACCGGCCTCGTGCCGCAGGAGACCCTGCTATTTTCGGGCACGGTGGCTGAGAACATCCTCTACGGCCGCCCCGACGCCTCGCCGGCCGAGGTCGAGGCCGCCGCGCAGGCCGCCAACGCCCACGGCTTCATCACCGCGCTGCCGGAGGGCTACGGCACGCTGGTCGGCGAACGCGGCGTCAAGCTCAGTGGGGGGCAGCGCCAGCGTGTGGCGATTGCCCGCGCGATTCTCAAGGACCCGCGCATCCTGATCCTCGACGAGGCGACCTCGGCCCTGGACAACGAGTCCGAGGTGCTCGTGCAGTCGGCCCTCGACCGCCTGATGGTCGGGCGCACGACCTTCGTCATCGCCCACCGCCTCAGCACCATCCGTAACGCCCACCGGATTCTGGTCATGGACGGCGGCCGGATCGTCGCGGACGGCACCCACGAGGCCCTGCTGGCGGCAGGTGGGCTCTACCGCGACCTCTACGAGTTGCAGTTCCGCGACACCGAACCGGCCCCGGCCCTGAACTGAACGTGGAGAGCGAGCGGCGCGGCCCCGGGAGTGGGGCCGCGCCGCTGCCCTAAGAGGTTCAGGCCTCGCTGCTCTCATCGGTGTCGCGGGTGCGGGCCGTGCCGTCGTCGGCAGTTCCGGTCCGGTCGACCATCGCGCTGCTGCTGAAGATGGCTCCGGGGACGCCCGTCGCGTTGGCGTTGGCGATCACGGGAACGAACGTCTCCTCGCCCGCGCGCCTCGCCTCGCCCTCGACCGGCGAATTGACCACGTTGCTGCTCTCCTGCTCGACTTCTTCCACACTCTTGCCCAGCGGCTCGTTGCCGTAGCGGTTCGAATTGTCGGTCATGTCCCCAGTCTGAGAACCGGGCCTCCCGCTTGCGTGAGGGGAGCCTACGTGCGCCTTCATGGCCTGCCCGCCGCCGGGTCCTGGCCGAGCGCCGCTGTCCGGGGGCGCGAACTCGCTATGCTGGCGCACAGATGAAGGTTCCGTTTTCCGTTCCATTTGCCCGAGCCGAGGGGTCCAGCCATGAGTGAACGCAGCGACCAGATTCTGAAGGCCAGTGGCCTGCCGGACCCGTCCCTGGCGGTTCTGGAGCGCGGGGACGCCCTGTTCGTCCTGACGGCCTCGACCCTGCTGTACCACGACGAGTCCGGCACCCGGCGCGTCACCCTGCGTGACCTCGCCCGGATTCACAGCGACCAGGAGGGCACCCTGCGCGTCGAGACGCCCGCCGGGACCGCCCTGAGCGCCAGTCTGGTGGGCTTTGACCCGGCCGAGGTCCAGGCCTTCTTCCGGCAGGTGCGCGACGTAACCGCGCAGGCCAAGCAGGGGCCGGCGGCGAGCCCAGTGCCAACGACCAGCACAGTGCCGACGGCCAGCCCCACGCCGGGCCCGGTCCCCAGCCTCACCAAGTCGGCCGATCCGGCACCGGCGCCCGCTGCCCGCCCGGTCGTCCATCTGCCCGAGCAGCCGCAGACGGTCGCCGGTCCCGCTTTTCCCGGTGTGGGCACCCAGGGTACGGCTCCGGCCAGTGCGCCGGCGAGCGCTGCCGCGTCCAGCTCTGCTCCGAAGGTCGTGACGCCGCCGCCGCCCCGTCGGCAGGCGGGTGGGGCGCCCGCAGGGGCTGCGCCGGCCTCCGCCCCAGGGACGTCCAGTCAGAAGCAGGCAGGCCAGAAGGCGCCCGCCCAGAATCCGGGAAGCCAGAAACAACCGCCGGCTCCCCAGGCGGCCCCAGCGCCAGCCGCTTCCAGGCCGTCGGCCACGCCATCTACCGTCCTGCCGGTGCCAAGTGGGCCAGCCCCCACTACACTCGTCGCCGCAGCCGCCCCGGCCGAAGCGCCGCAGGCTGCGTCCCTGTCCACGGTGTCGGCCCCCCTGGGCGACGCCCAGGCCGATCTGCTGGCGCAGGCGGGCTCGGTGGCGGGCCTCGGCGGGCGCCTGCGCCTCCTGGCCGTGATCCTGATGCTCGCGGCCCTGGGGCTGGCGTACTTCCTGTATACCGCCGAAACGCCTCAGCCCCTGAACGCCCTGTGGGTCATCGTCGCTGGGGGCGTGGGCGCGGTCGCGCTGACGGTCCTCGCTGCCCTGACCCGTCTGCTCGCCACCCTGGCGCAGGTCGTCGGGTCGCGGGGGAACGGTGACGGCTGAGGCCGCCTCCGGCCCGCGTCCGGCGCACCACGACCTCCTGATCGGGGCGGTGGCGACTCCCTCGCTGTCGGGCGAGGAAGGAGCGGTGGCCGAGTTCCTGCGCGGCTGGATGGCGGATCACGACTTCGCGGCGCACGTTGACGAGGCCGGGAACGCGGTCGGTATTCGGGGGTCTGGTCCCCGGACGGTCGTGCTGCTGGGCCATATGGATACCGTGCCCGGCGAGATTCCGGTGCGGGTAGACGAGCAGGGGGTGCTGCACGGGCGCGGCAGCGTGGACGCCAAGGGCAGCCTGTGCACCTTCGCGGCGGCGGTGGCGGCCCTGCCCCCGGAGGCGCTGGCGGCGGCCCGGTTCGTGGTGATCGGCGCGACCGAGGAGGAGGCCCCCAGCAGCCGGGGCGCTCGCCATGCCCTGACGGCCTACGTACCCGACGCCGTGTTCATCGGCGAACCGAGCGGCTGGGACGCCCTGACACTGGGGTATAAGGGCCGCCTGGTCGCGCGAGTGCGGACCGAGAAGGACAACTTCCACACGGCCGGTGAGGGTACGAGCGCCGCCGACGACCTCACCGAGGGCTGGTTCCGCGTGCGCGCCTGGGCGGCCGGGGTAGGGGGGCCGGACGCGGGCATCTTCGCCCAGGTGCAGGCCACCCTGCAGGACCTCGGCTCTAGCGTCGACGGCCTGCGGCAGCGGGCCTGGGCGACCGTTGGCCTGCGTCTGCCGCCGGGACTCTCCCCAGAGGAGGCCGGCGAGGCGATCGTCGGCGCCTTCTCGGACCTGGGCGCCGAGGTGACGCTGCTGGGCCACGAACACGCGGTCCGCCATCCGCGCGACAACGCGCTGACGCGGGCGCTGCGGGTCGCCATCCGCGCGGCGGGAGGAACGCCGGTCTTCAAGGTCAAGACCGGCACGAGTGACATGAACGTGGTCGCCCCTCACTGGCCGGTGCCCACCGCCGCCTACGGCCCCGGCGACAGCGCGCTGGACCACACCCCCGAGGAGCGGCTCTCGCTCGACGAGTACGACCGCGCGGTGGCAGTCCTGACCGACGCCCTGACCCGGTTGGCCCACACGCTGCCGCCCGCCCACTGAGGGCCGTCGTATGACCCCAGTCCTGTTGTTGCTGGCGCTGTTTGTCGTTGCGCTGGTGCTGTTCGCCACCGAGTGGTTGCCGGTCGACGTAACGGCCCTATGCCTGCTGGGGGCGCTGCTGCTGCTGGGGCTGCTGACCCCGGCCGAGGCGTTCGCGGGGTTCGGCAGCGATACGGTGCTCACGCTGGCGAGCCTCTTTATTCTCACCCAGGTCCTGCTGCGGGCCGGCGTCATCGAGTGGATCGGGACTGCCCTGACCCGGCGCGTACGCAGCGCTCCGCGTCTGCTCCGGGCCATGCTGGGGACGGTGGCAGGCGTGAGCGCCTTTACCAGCAACACGGCGACCACGGCGGTGTTCCTGCCAGTCGTCTCGGGCGTGTCGCGCCGCGCGGGGCTGCCGGCCAGCCGCGTCCTCATGCCTCTGGCCTTTTCCAGCATCCTGGGCGGCACGGTTACCGTGATCGGCACGAGCACCAACCTCGTGGTGTCGGGCGCGCTGCCGGCCAGCGGGTTGCGGCCCCTGGGCTTTTTCGAGCTGGCCTGGGTGGGCGTGCCGGTGGCGGTCGCCGGCCTGCTGTACCTGTTTTTCGTTGCGCCCCGGCTACTGCCCGTACGGGACGCCGCCGCCCAGGACACGCTGCGTCCTTACCTCGCTGACCTCACCGTGGCGGCGGGCAGTCCCCTGATCAGCCAGACGCTGCGCACGGGCAACCTGGGCCGCGACCACGGCCTGACCGTGGTGTCGGTGGACCGCGCCGGGCAGATGTTCTCTGCCCCCGGGGCCGAGTTCCGGATCGAGGAGGGCGACCGTCTGGCCGCCGAGGGGCCCACCGAGCGCATCCTGGCGGCCCGCACCCACCTGGGACTGGTGAGCCACGGCGAACGCCGGCAGCAGGAGGAGCGGCCCGGAGAGGCCCGGCTGGTCGAGGTGGCCGTGCTGCCGGGCGCGCCTGTGCTCGGGCGCACGCTGCGCGAGTCGCGCTTCCGCGAGCGCTACGGGTGCAGCGTCCTGGCCCTGCACCGCCGCTCGCGGCCCGAGGCCCACCTGGGCCGGGTACGGGTGCAGGTGGGCGACGTGCTGCTGGTGCAGGGGCCGGCCGAACGGGTCTCGGCCCTCGGGGACGCGCTGGTGGTCCTGGGTGACCTGACCGAGCAGCAGCGCGACCTTCGCCGGGCGCCGCTGGCCCTTCTGCTGTTCGCCGGAGCGGTCCTGGCCGGGGCGACCGGCCTGCTGCCGCTGGGGGTCGCAGTGGTGGTGGCCGTGGCCCTCGCGCTGGCCCTGCGCCTGATCTCGCCCGAGGAAGCCTACCGCAGCGTCGAGTGGCCGGTAATCGTGCTCGTGGCCTGCATGCTGGCCTTCGGGGGCGCGTTCGAGGACACGGGCGCGGCCCGGGTCATCACCGGGGCACTCTCGGGCGTGCTCGAGCCGCTGGGCCCGTATGGTCTGCTCGGAGCGCTATTCGTGGTGACGGTGGTCCTGACCCAGCCCATGAGCAACCAGGCCGCGGCTCTGGTCATGTTGCCCCTCACCATCGGCACGGCCCAGACGCTGGGGTACGATCCCCGGCCCTTCGTGATCGGCATCACGATCGCGGCGAGCAACTCCTTCATCACTCCGCTGGAACCCTCCTGCATGCTCGTGTACGGCCCCGGCCGCTACACTTTTTTCGACTTCGTGCGGGTGGGCCTGGGCCTGACCCTCCTGACCTTTGCAGTGTCCATGTTCGTCATTCCACTCGTGTGGCCCTTTCAGTCTCCGTGAGGTCCTGATGTCTCCCGATGCCCGTTCCACTCTCGGTGACTGGTTGCGTGCTCTGCTGCCACGCCCCTGCCCTGGCTGCGGCGCGCAGCTCGGTACGGCGGCGGGCCTGTGCGCCGCGTGCCGCGCGGCCCTGCGTGTGCGGACCGAGAGTCACTCGCCATTGAGTGGGCGCGTGACCCCTCATCTCCTGAGCTGCGGGCCGTATCAGGGCGTGGCCCGGCGCAGCGTGCGGGCCCTGAAGTACGGCGGCGCGCGCGAGGTGGCCGTGCCGCTGGGCGAGCTGCTCGCCGCCGCGGTCCCCCCAAGCTGGAACGTGGCGGCGGTGGTGCCGGTGCCCCTGCACCCGGCCCGACAGCGGGAGCGCGGCTACAACCAGGCGGAACTGCTGGCGCGGGCCATTGCCCACCGCTTGGGCGTGCCCTGCGTGCCGGCGCTGGAACGCACCCGCGCCACTGCCCAGCAGGCCCGGCAACAGGTCGGGGACCGGCAGGCCAACCTCGCTGGGGCCTTCCGGGTGTGCGGCGCGCTGCCTCCAGGGACCGTGCTGCTCGTCGACGATGTGGCGACCACCGGCAGCACGCTGCTGGCCTGCCGCGACGCTCTGCTCGCCGCCGGCCCACGCGAGCTGCGGTATGCAGTCGTCGCGCGCTGAGCCGGCCTTCAGAGCTGCTCTGGAGGCCTGTGGAGGTGCCCGCCGTTGCCCCGGTGGGAGAAACCGCTCAGCCGGCGGGCCGGAGGCTTACTGCGCCGTCTGGGGCAGCCGCTCGCCGGCGCGCACGGCCACGCCCAGGCGGTTGCCGGCGGGGGGCAGGGGACAGGTCCAGCCGTCGCCGTAGGCGCAGTAGGGATGGTAGGCGAGGTTGAAGTCGAGCTGCACGAGCGCTTCGCCGCCGGGACCACGCGATACCGGGGCGTCGAGATACCGGCCCGCGCCGTAGGTCTCCGGGCCGCTGGTGGCGTCACGGAAGGGAATGAATACGCGCGCCGGGTCCTGCTCGCCGAGGGGCGCGAAGACGCTCAGCAGCTGCTCGCCGCCGGGCAGCGGGAGGCGCACCCGCCCGGCAAGGGCCATCTGGCGTGGCTGGCCGGTGCTCGTCTCCAGCGTGACCTCGCCCGCGTCCTGCGCGCTGGGCGCTTCCAGCGGCGCGCCCAGGGCCCAGGTCTCGTCGGGGGCGTAGTAGCTCAGCCCCTGGAACCGGCCCAGCGCCTCTCCCTGAATGGGGCCGCGCCCGGCCGCGAAATGCTCGTCCTTGCGGCGGCGGAACTCGGTGATCGCTCCGGCGTGCAGGTCGCCCGGCGCTCCGGCGCTCACCAGTCCACCTCCACGCGCTGCCCCGCGTACTCGACGACGTCGCCCCGGCGCAGCTTTTTGCGCCTCCGGGTCTCGATGTCGCCGTTCAGGCGGACCTCGCCGCCCTGCACGCGGAACTTGGCCTCACCGCCGGTTTCCACCAGCCCGCGCAGTTTCAGAAAACTCTGCAGGTCGATGGTATCGGCGTCGTCGGGGGTCTGGGCATAGCGGGTCATGCCGGCCAGGGTAGCAGGGGCGCGCGGATCAGGGTGTGGTTGGCGTGGTCCCGGGCGGAGTCGTTGCGGGAGGCGACGTGACGGGCGGCACGGTTGCGGGCGGGGTCGCCCCGGGGGTCGTGGGGGTCGGCGTGGTTGCTGGGGCTGTGGCGGGCGCCGCAGCTGGAGGGGTCGCGGACGCGGGGGTGGCCGTTGAGGCGGGCGCAGGGGTGGCTGGCGTGGCCTGTGCCGGAGCCGCGTTCAGGGCGGTGGTGTACTGCGCGCTGAACAGCCGCAGGTCGGCGTCGTCCACCTTGCGGTCCTGGTTCAGGTCGCCGTATTGCGGCGAGGTCTTGCCGAAGTTCTCCATCAGCAGGGCGAGGTCGGCAAGGTCGACAGCGCCGTCGCCGTTCAGGTCCGCGCCCCCGAACCGTTTCTGCGCGGCCTCGGGAGTCCAGGCCGTGAGCTTGAACTCGTCCTGAAGCTGCCGCCGCACTGCCTCGGTCAACGTGAGTGGCCCCTGCGGGTTGAACTCCAGGCGCCGTTCGCCGCCCACCACGACCACCCGCGCCGACACGTCGGGGTTGAAAGGGGCGTCGCTGACCCCGACGCCTCCCAGCGTCAGGGTCGGCCCCGAGCTGTCGTCGAGGGTAAAGGGCACCTCGCGCGTCGAGAGGGCGGCCAGGGCGGCCAGGGTCGCCTGCCGCATCGCCTCGCCCTGGGGCCGCAGCTTGAGGCCCACCGCGCCCGCCTGTGCCAGTAGCGCCGCCGCCAGCAGCGCGCCCATCCGCGCGGCGCGGCGCATCAGCGCTTCTCCCGCGCCGCGCGGATGGCGTCGCGCAGGGCCGTGGGGTCGGTGATGAGGGTCACGGCCGGATCACCCGGAGCAGGGGAGGAAGTGCTGGTCGTCGCCGCACTCCCCGCGGGCGACACCGAAACCGCTCCGTTCGTGACCGGGTACAGCCCCTGGTTGAAGCCCACGAGCGGGCTGTCGGCGCGGCGGCTATACAGCAGGACGAAGACCTCCTGGCCGCCGCCCAGGGCCGGCAGGTCCTGCACGCCCTGGAGAAAGAACAGCGCGGGCTGGCCCAGGTGCTGCGGCAGGCTGGCGGCGTCGCCGGCCACCGTCTCGGTGACAGTCAGTGGATAGACCGTGTAGGTCACGTCGCCCTCTTTGGCCGTGGTCGGCGTGCCGAGGGTCGCGCGCACGATCACCTCGGCCTTCTGGGCCTGCTGCGCCAGGGTCAGGGGAGTGACGGCCGTCGCCCCGGCCACGGCGGACCACAGGGTCAGCGCGGCGGCGCCCGCCAGCAGCGCCCGCTTCATGGCTGACCTCCGACGGGCGGCGTCACCGGGTTGGTCGGCGTGGTCGGCACGGTGCCGGGGCCGGTGGGAACTGGGGTGCCCGGTGTGGTCGGCGTGCCGGTCGCCGGGTCGCTGGTCGGCAACGGCGCTGGAGCTACGGAGGGCGAGGGCAGGGGAGAAGAGTCGGTCGGTGAGGTGCCCGGCGGGGTCTGCGCTGGGGTGGTCTGGGCTGGGGTGGTGCCCGAGGCCGGGACAGTTGGAGTCGCTGGGGTGACGGCCGGGGTCGTCTCCGGCGTGACCTGCGCGGGCGCGGGCGGCTGCTTCTCGCCCAGGACCTTGCCGGCGCCGTCGCGCGACTCGTACCAGAACAGGGTGCTGTTCAGGCTGACGGCCTTGGTGGGTTTCACGGTGATCAGGGCGACGCGGGCGCCGGCGCGCGGCACGGTCTTGAAGCCCAGGTCCAGCGAGAGCACCTGCCCCTGCTGGCGCCAGAACACCGGGTTTCCGCTCTCGGCGGCCTGCACCCGCGTGACCTGCACGTCCGGCCCCAGGTCCCAGGTGACGCGGGCGGCGCGGGCGCTGCGCGGCGCCTTGATCATCACCGGCACGCGCGTCTCGCCGCGAATCTCGCCGGTGGGCAGGGTGGGTTCCAGCGACAGGGGCGGCAGGTCGTTGACGTTCAGGGTGTAGGTCTGGACCTTGTTGCTCAGGTTGGCGTCGCTGGCCTCGACGGTGAACTGAAAGGCCCCGCGCGCGCTCGGCGTGCCCGAGAGGGTGCCGCCCGAAAAACGCAGGCCCGGCGGCAGCGTGCCGCCCGCGACCCGGTAGCCGTAGGGCCCGACGCCCCCGGCTACGGTCAGCGAGGCGCTGAACGGCTCGTTCACGTAGGCGGCCGGCAGGGAGGCGGCCGCGAAGGTCAGGGGGTCGGTGCGCGCCGACAGGCCGGTGCTCGTGCCGCTGGTCGTCGCGCCGCAGCCGCTGAGCAGCGCCGCGCCCAGCAGCAGGGGCAACGCCGCGTGCCGCGCCCGGCGACAGGGAACTCGTGGAGGCATGGCCCCAGTCTAGCCGGGCCACATGAGGCGGATGGGCCGGTGTGCCGCCCGGTGCGCAGCTTCGGGAAGTGGCCTGCTCCCCTGATCAGGGAAAGACGGCGTAGAGGTCCACCCGCGAGGCAGGCTTCACGTCGTCGCGCGCCGCGATGCCGATGGTGACGTTGCCACTGCCCTGGTTGCTCAGGCGCGCGAGCAGGTTGACGAAATCGCTGACTTCCAGCCCCTGGTTGCTGATGGCGTCGCTCGGCACGCCGCGCGTGGTCAGGTCCAGCACCGTGTCCTGCACGAGTTCGCTGAGCTGAGACTGCACGGCCCGCGCGTCGCCCAGGCGCACGGTCACGCGCCGGATGGGAACGCCGGCGCGGTACAGCACACTGTTGGGCCGTGCGTCGCAGCTCAGGTCCACCGGAAAGCCGGCCGGACTGTTCTGGGCCGCCCAGCACTGCACGAAGCTGCTCGTGTTCAGGCCGCGCAGCTTGGTTTCCAGCGCGCCCCGGCTGCTGCTGTTCAGGCGCGCGGCCGGGCCGCCGTCGTTGCCGCGCGCGCCCTGGGCCTGCGCCGCGCTCGCCGCCAGGGCGAAGAAGGTGTCGAGGTTGCGCACGCTGGGCACTAGCCCGGCGTACACGAGGTCGTTCTTGGGGTAGGCCAGCACGGCGTTGCGGCTGGCACTGAGTTCGGTGCGGGCGCTGGAGTATTCGTCCTGCAACTGGCCCAGGCTGGCCTGTGCGCTGGCGAGCTGCGTGGAGAGCGCGCCGTTGCTGGCCCGCAGCTGGGTCTGCTGCGCGCGCAGCGCCGTGAGGTCCTGGCGCACGCGGTCGCGCTCCTGGGTGGCCTGGGTACGCTGCGCCACCAGGGCGTCGCGCTCGGCGGCGAGGCGGTCACGGGCCTGCTGCGCCTGAAGCTGCTGGGCCTGCGCCTGGCGGGCCTGTGTCTGGGCCTGCTCGGCCTGCGCCTGGGCCTGCTGCGCCTGGGCCTGCGCCTGAGCGCGTGCCCCGGTTGCCGTGGCCGCCGCTTGGCGCAGCGCCGTGAGTTGCGTGTTCAGTGCACCGACCTGCGCCTGGGCCTCGCGCTGCGCGCCCAGGGCCGACTGCCGGGCCGCCTCGGCGCGGACCTGGGCCGCGCGCGCACTTGCCTGCTCGGCCAGAGCACGGGCCTGGGCCTGCTCGCTCTGGGCCTGCGCCCGCTCGCTCTTGACCTGGGCGTCGTCGGCGCGGGCCTGGGCACTCTGCGCCTCCTGCTCGGCCTGGGCGCTGCGCAGCGAGAGGTCGAGCACCTGCGCGTCGAGGGCCTGGGCCCGCGTCCGGCTGGCCTCCAGCGCCGACTGCGACTGCGCGAGGCGGTCGCGGCTGGCCTGCGCCTGGGCTTCGAGGTCGCGCCGCAGGGCCGAAAGCTCGGTCACGCGGTTCTGGAGGGCCCGGCGCTGCGCTTCCAGTCCGGCCTGTGCGGCGCGCGCGGCCGTGAGATCCGTGCGGGCGGCCCCCACCTCAGTCAGGGCCTGGGCGCGCTCACGGCGCAGCCGCTCGGCACCGGCCTGGGCCGCGTCGCGCTCCAGCTGCGCGGCGTTCAGGTCGGCCTGCACCGACCCCACCTCGCGGCGCAGCGACTCGATCTGCGGCCGCAGCTGGTCGGCCTGCGCGATGGTCTGCACGGCGCTGCGGTTGAGCAGCAAGAAGGCCGCGAGGCTCGCCAAGCTGATGCCCATGCCCGAGAGCACCGCGACCACGAGCGCCGTCTGCTTGGGCCGCAGCCCGAACCAGCGCAGGTGTTTGCGCCCCACCTTCTTGGCGATGGTATCGGCCGCATAGGCGACGACGCCCGAAAGCAGGACGACGAAAGGCAAAAACAGCCACAGCATCGGTGCGCCCCGCCCTACAGCTCGAAGTCTTCGCCCAGGTAGTACTGCCGGGCGTCCTCGTCCCGCGCGAACTCCTGGGGCGTGCCGTCGAACTTCACGGTGCCGTCGAACATCAGGTACACCCGGTCACACAGCGCGATAGTCTCGCGCACGTTGTGGTCGGTAATGAACACCCCGATACCCCGGCGGTCGCGCAGCTCGCGGATCAGGCGCTGGATCTCGCGGATGCTCTTGGGGTCCACCCCGGTAAACGGCTCGTCGAGCAGCAGGTAGTCGGGGTCGGTGGTCAGGGCGCGGGCGAGTTCCAACCTCCGCCGCTCGCCGCCCGAGAGCTGGTAGGCGAGGCTGTTCGCCAGGTGGGTCAGCCCGAACTCGGCGAGCAGCGCGTCGGCGCGGGCCTCCTGTTCGGCGCGCGGCAGGTCCTGATATTCCAGGATCGCCAGGAGATTGTCGCGGGCCGAGAGCTTGCGAAAGGCGCTGGGTTCCTGCGGCAGGTAGCCCAGGCCCAGGCGGGCACGCTCGTGCATGGGCAGGCGCGTCACGTCGCGCTCGCCCAGGGTGATGTGGCCGCCGCCGGGGCGCACGAAGCCCACCAACATGTAGAACGAGGTGGTCTTGCCCGCACCGTTGGGGCCGAACAGGGCCACGATCTCGCCGGGACGGACCGTGAAATCCACCCCGCGCACGACCGTACGCCGGCCGTAATTCTTGGTCAGGCCCGAGGCGACCAGTTCCGGCCGGCCACGCGCGGCCGCCGTCTGCTCCGGGCCACCTGCGGGGCGGGGCGAAACCGGGGCCGAGGGCGGGGCGCTGGGGGCGGGAGAGGTCACGTTCACGAGCCTAGCACGCCTGTTTTAGGGGTCGGTGAGCCTTGTCACGCCCCGCGCTGGGCGGGGGTAGACTGCCCCCATCATGCTGCTGACCATCATCGTGCTCGACTCCGTGGGCGTGGGTGAACTGCCCGACGCCGCCGCCTTCGGGGACGTGGGCGCCCACACCCTGAACCACACCCTGGCCGCCGCGCCCGCCGCGCTGCCGAACCTCGCCGCGCTGGGGCTGGGCCGCGTGCCGACCGTGCAGACCTCGCCGGAGACGGTGCCCGCTGCTCCGGACGTGCGCGGCGGCTACGGCCGGATGCGCGAGGTCAGCCCCGGCAAGGACACCTCGACCGGCCACTGGGAGTTCATGGGCGTGCAGCTCCAGCATCCCTTTCAGGTGTTTCCCGACGGCTTTCCACCCGCCGTCATGGACCGTTTCGACGCGGCGACCGGGCGCGGCCACCTGTGCAACCGGCCCTACAGCGGCACCGATGTGATCCGCGACTTCGGTCCCGAACACCTGGAAACCGGCGCGCCTATCGTCTACACGAGTGCCGACAGCGTGTTCCAGATCGCCGCGCACGAGGACGTCGTACCGCTGGAGACCCTGTACGCGTGGTGTGCCGCCGCCCGCGAGATTCTTCAGGGCGAGTTCGCCGTGGCGCGCGTGATCGCCCGGCCCTTCCGGGGCGAGTTCCCCTTCGAGCGGGCCAACGAGCACCGCCGCGACTTCTCGCTCGTACCGCCGCCGACCGTGCTGAACGCCGTCGAGGACGCGGGGCAGTCGGTCGTGGGCATCGGCAAGATTCCCGACATCTACGCCGACCGGGGCATCACCGAGAGCATCCATACTGACAACAACGCCGACGGGATCGCCAAGACGCTCGCGCGGATGCGCCGGGCCGCGCAGGCGGGCGAGTCGGGACTGATCTTCACCAACCTTGTGGACTTCGACGCCAAGTTCGGCCACCGCCGCGACCCGGCCGGCTACAGCGCCGCGCTGGCCGAGTTCGACGCCGCGCTGCCCGAGTTGCTCGCGGCCGTACCGGAAGAAGGCGCGCTGCTGATCTTGTCGGACCACGGCAACGACCCGACCTGGCGCGGCAGCGACCACACGCGCGAACACGGCCTGCTGCTGGCCTACCGCCCCGGCATCGGCGCGGTAGACCTGGGCGAGCGGGCCACCTTCGCCGATGTGGGCGCGACCGCTGCCGAGGCGCTGGGGGCGCAGTGGACCGGGCCGGGTGAGAGCTTCTGGACGCTTCTGACCTGAAGCCGGAAGCGGCCCAGGCGCAGGGGGGGGCGGAGGACCGGCCGCTTCTGCCCTCGCCGGACCCGGCTCCGGTCCTAGCCAGCTTTCAGGACGGCCCCGAGGCCTTCAGCCTGACGCTGGCGCTGGGGGGCCGCTACGCCGGGCAGCAGGAGTGGGCCATTCACCCCGAGCGCGGGCAGCTCGTCGCGCGGGTGCAGACCGATTTCGCAGGCGTGTTGCCCGAGCTGCGCCGCCTCCAGACGAGCCGCATGAACCCGCGTACCCTGGCGAGCATCCACTACGCCGAGGGCGACGGCCGGGGACGCGCCGCCTTTGAGACGGGGTTCGACCGCAAGACGGGGCTGGTCACCCTGCGCCAGGGCCGCGACGAGGCGAGTGCTCCCCTGACCACCGATTACCACGACCCCGTGAGCCTGCTGCTGTGGCTCCGGACCCTGGGTAGCGACCCAGGGACGCAGTTCACGGCCCCGTTGGCCGGTGGGCGCGCCCTGGTGCAGCGCCTGCCGGACACCGAGATCGCCGGCCTGGCAGCCCACGCCTATTTTCTGCGACCGGGCGGGGCCTACGTGTATGCCGAGCAGGCCGCGCCCTGGCGGCTGCTGCACCTTATCCAGCCGACCGATTTCGGGCCGGTCGAGGCCAGCCTGAGCCTTCCGGCGGCGCGCGCGGCCCGGCCCGAGCGGCGGCGGGGCAAGCGGTAGGTCCCCACCGGTCCCTCCCCCCGCTTCCCCCCCAGTAAGCCCGCCCCGGCGGGGAAGGTGGCCGGGCTATGCTGTCCTCCATGACGGCAGTTCCGGACGGAGGGGGGCCGCAGGGTGCCATCGAGAAGGCGTGGCAGCGGCTGGCCGACCGGGAGGCCACGCGGCTGCGCGACGCGTTCGTCCGCCGGACCGATGTGCCGCCCGAGGGCCGGTCCTGGCTGGCCTATGCGCTGGCGGGCGCCGTGCTGCTGGGCTACGCCGCGCTGCTCCTGACCGGGCTGGGGCTGCTCGGGCCGGTGTTCGGGCTGGGCGCCCTGCATCCCGTGACCCGCGTCATTCTGGGATTCGCGGCGGCCGCGCTGCTGGGGTATGCGTGGCAGGCCCGCCCCCGCTTCGGTCTGTTGCCGGGTACCGAGGTTTCCGAGGCGCAGGCCCCCGAACTGCACCGGCTGGTGCGCGAGGCAGCGGCGGTGATGGGGGCGGCCCAGCCCGCGCGCCTGGTCCTGACCCCCGAGGTCAATGCCTTCATGGGTCACGACGGCTTTCCGCCCCGGCCGACGCTGGGCCTGGGCCTGCCGCTGTGGTACGGCCTGCTGCCCCAGGAGCGGGTCGCCATCCTCGCGCACGAACTGGCCCACGATCTCAGCGGCGACCCGGCACGCGGCAGGCTGGTCTGGGCGGCGCTGTCCATGCTCTCACAGGCCCATACGGTCATGCGGCCCGACGGCGTGATGCGGTTTGATCCCAACATCATCGAGATGCTCGGCAACGCCGTGATGGCTCTGCTGGCCTGGATTCCACTGGGGCTGTACCACCTGCTGCTGGAGCTGATCGGAGCTGACCACCAGCGCGCCGAGTTCCGCGCCGACCTACTGTCGGCGGGCGTGGCGGGCACGACGGCGGCAGCGACCGCGCTCGACAAGCTGCATCTGGGTCATCTCCTGGAAAGTGCCCTGCACAAGCAGCGCCATGACCCTGAGCGGCCCCACGCCTTCGCGGAGCTGCGCTACATGTGGGACACCCTGCCCGAGGAGCAACGCCAGCTGCGCCGCGACGAGCGCGCGGCCCAGCGCACGCAGCTCAGCGCCACGCATCCGCCGACCGCCGACCGCATTCAGGTGGTTCTGAGCCATCCGGCCGAAATGAAACTGCATCTGGACGAGGCCTGGGCCGCGCGTATCGACGCCGAGCTGCTGCCCTTCGTGCGCCCGCTCGCGGCGCAGGCCTACGACGACTACCGCGAGCGCTACGGCATCTGACGCGGCCTGGCCGCGGGGCAGCCGGGACCTCCCGCCCCGCGCGGTCCCTACACTGTGCCCATGCAAGTGCTGCAAGGTGAACAGGCCCGCACCGCCCTGACCCGGACCTTCGACCAGATTCCGGTCCCGGAGGCGGTCGCCCGGCGTATCGAGGCGACCTTCGGCGAGCCGCTCAGTCCCGAAGAGGTCGTGGAGCGCATCCTGACCGACGTGCGCGCACGCGGCGACGACGCCCTGCGCGACTGGACCGGGAAACTCGACGGCGTGCGCCCGGAGGCGCTGGAGGTCACGGCCGGGGAACTGGCGGCGGCCGAGGTCGCCCCCGAGCTGCACGCGGCCCTGCGGCTGGCGATCTCGCGGGTGCGGGCCTTCTACGCCGCGCAGCCCGCGCACGGCTTTCTGGAACACGGCCCCGACGGCGCGCTGGGGCAGCTTGTGCGGCCGCTGTCGCGCGTCGGAGTGTACGTGCCCGGCGGCCTCGCGCCCCTGATCTCCACCCTGATCCATACGGCCGTGCCCGCACAGGTGGCCGGGGTCGGGGAGATCGTGGTGACGACTCCGCCGGACCGGGAAGGCCGGGTCCACCCCGCGATCCTGGTCGCGGCGCGTGAACTGGGCATCGCCCGGGTCTTCCGGGTGGGCGGCGCGCAGGCCATCGGGGCGCTCGCCTACGGCACGGCCAGCATTCCGGCGGTGGACAAGGTGGCGGGGCCGGGCAACCTGTTCGTGGTGATCGCCAAGCGCCTGGTGTACGGCCAGGTGGGTATCGAAAGCCTGCCCGGTCCGACCGAGACACTGGTGGTGGCCGACGACAGCGCCGACCCCCGCTTTGTCGCCGCCGACCTGCTGGCCCAGGCCGAGCACAACGGGGCCGAGCCGGTCCTCGTCTCGACGAGCCGCGAGCTGCTGGTGCGGGTGCAGGGCGAACTCATGGGCCAGCTCGAAGCCCTGCCCGAGCCCAACCGCGGCTGGGCGCGCGACAGCGTCTCGGCGCGCATGAAGGTCGTCCTGGCGGCCTCGCTGGACGAGGCGCTGGAGCTGTCCAACCTGTACGCCCCAGAACACCTGTGCCTGCTCACCCGCGACCCCTGGAGCCTGCTGGGCCGGGTGCGCCGCGCCGGGGGCGTGTTCGTGGGCGAGGCGAGCATGGAGGCGCTGGGGGACTACGTGGCCGGCCCCAGCCACGTCATGCCGACTGGCGGCACCGCCCGGTTCATGAGTCCGGTCAACGTGCGCGACTTCCAGAACATCATCAGCGTGGTGGGGGTCAACGAGGCGGCCCTGCGGCGCATCGGGCCGGCCGCCGCCGTGCTGGCCCGCGCCGAGGGTCTCGAGGCCCACGCCCGCGCCGTCGAGAGCCGCCTGCGGGGCGAGCAGGAGGGTCCCGGTGCCGACGTGGCCGTGCCGGGCGTCAGCGTGCCGGCGCCGGCGGGCAGGGTGGGCGACCTGGGGGACCTCGACGACCTATGACGCAGTTTGCGCAGTCCTCGGTCACCCTGCCCGAAGCTTCGGCGGGTGATCCCGTGAGCCTCGTCGTGCGCCGCCGCATCCGCCGGGGGGCCGAACCCCAGTACGAGGCGCGGCTCTCGGAGGCCTCGGCGCAGCTCGCGCGGTTGCCGGGACACATCGGCACCGGCATCCTGCGGCCCCCGCCGGGCGAGGCGGGCGTGTACACCATGATCGCGCGCTTCGACTCCTTTGCCAGCGCCGCCGCCTGGGAACTCTCGCCCGAGCGGGCGCTGTGGCTCGATCACATCGCCCCCTTGGTCGACGAACACGTGAGCTTCGAGAAACAGCCGGGCCTGGAATTCTGGTTCACACCCGCCGCCGCGCCCACCCTGCGCCAGCCCCCCCGCTGGAAGATGACCCTGCTGACCATCGGCGTGCTGTACCCGGTGAGTCTGGCGGTGGCGCTGCTGCTTGCCCCGCATCTGGTGTCCTGGCCCCTGCCGCTGCGCTCGCTGGCGCAGTCGCTGGTCATTGTGCCGGCCATGACCTACGCCTTCATGCCGCTGGCGACGCGCGCGGCGGCCGGCTGGCTGCGCGCGCGCGCATAGACGGCACGCGGCAACTCCGGCTGTTCCGGGCGCGTACTGGGCGGCATGTCGTCGCCCGCCGGTCTTTCTGCTCCCGAATCCTCCCCGGCCGTGCCCGCCCTGGAACTCCAGGAGCTGCGGCGGCGCTTCGGCGCGCGTGAGGCGGTCGCGGGCCTGAACCTGCGGGTGGACCCCGGCGAGCTGTACGCCCTGCTGGGGCCCAACGGCGCCGGCAAGACGACCACCATCCGCATGATCGCGGGCCTGACCCGGCCCGACCACGGCGCGGATCGGTGGGCACGACCTCGCGTCGCGCGCCCGCGAGGCCAAGGCGCTGCTGGCCTATCTGCCCGACGACCCCCTGCTGTACGGCAAGCTCACGCCGCCCGAGTACCTGGAGTTCGTGGCCGGCCTGTGGAGCATGGAGGCCGCGCAGGCCGCCCACGAGGCCGAGCGGCTGCTGCGCTGGCTGAACCTCTGGGAGCACCGCGCCGAGCGCACCTAGGGCTTCTCGCACGGCATGAAGCAGAAACTCGCGCTGGCCGGCGCCCTCATCCACTCCCCGCGCCTGATGCTGCTCGACGAGCCGCTCACGGGGTTGGACGCGGCGGCCTCGCGGCAGGTCAAGGACGCGCTGCGGGCTTTCGTGGCGGGGGGCGGCGCGGTGGTCCTCACGACCCACATCCTGGAGGTGGCCGAGCGCCTCGCCGACCGCATCGGCATCATCGCAGCCGGGCAGCTGGTGGCCGAGGGCACCCCGGCCGAGCTGCTGGCGCGCACCGGCACCGCCACCCTCGAAGACGCCTTTCTGGCCCTGACCGGCCAGGCGGCGCCCCTGCCCGCTGCTGTGCCTCTGCCCGACGGGGAGGCGTGAGCGCGCCCGGCAGCCTGCGCTGGTTGGTCGGGCAGCAGCTGCGCTGGCAGTGGCGGGCCCTGAGCCGGCGGGGGCGCGGGGGGCTGCTGGCCCTGCTGGCCTTCGTGGGGCTGGGCACCGCCGCGCTGTATTTCACCCTGCGCGGCGTGCTGGGCGAGCTGCCGCTGGGGGGGCCGCTGCCCAGCGCCCTGCTGGGACCGGTGCTGCTGGCCCAGGCCTTCCTGTTCACGTTGATGGTCTCGGCGGCGGTGCGCGCCTCGCTCGAAGCGCTGTTCACGCGGGGGGACCTCGACCTGCTGCTGCACTCGCCGCTGCCCGCGCGCACCGTGCTCGCGGCGCGGGCCCTGGGGGTGGCGCTGTCCGGGGCGGGGGGCGCGGCCCTGATCGTGGTGCCGGCGCTGCTGGTCCTGCTCGCCCTGGGGGCGTGGCGTGGGCTGGGCCTGCTGGGGTGGTGGGCGGCGGCGGCGCTCGGGTCGGCCAGCGCGGGGCTGTGGCTCACGCTGGGGCTGGTGCGGCTGCTGGGTGTGCGCCGGGCGCGTGTGGTGGCCTCGGTGGTCGGGGCGCTCGTCGGGGCCAGCTTGTTTCTGGCGTCGCAGTGGCGCACGGTCACGGGGCAGGACTCGGTGGGGCTGTATACGGCGCTGGCCCGCTTCAGGCCGGGCATGGACGGGTGGCCGGGCCCGGAAGCCGCGCTGTGGTGGCCCGCACGGGCTTTGTGGCTCGACCCCGGTCCGCTGCTGGCGGTCCTGCTCCTGAGCGTGGGCGTGTTCGCCGTGACGGTCCTGGCCCTGACCCGGCAGTTCACGCTCGGCGTGCAGGAAGGTGCGGGCGCCCCGGCGCCGGCCCCTTCCCGGCGTGGGCAGCGGGCCAGCAGCCAGGGCGGGGGCCTGCGCTTTGCCGGGGGCGCACGCGCCACGCTGCTCAAGGAGTGGCGGCTGCTGCTGCGCGACCCCGACCTGCTGTCGCGCACGCTGCTGCAACTGGTGTACCTCGTGCCGCTGCTCGCGGTGGTGGGGCGGGAGGGCGGCGCCGGCGGGGCGGCGGGCGGCGTGGTCCTGCTCACGGCCAACCTCGCCTCGGCCCTGGCGCGCCTGACCCTGGACGCCGAGGACGCCCCCGACCTCCTGGTCACGGCCCCGCGCAGTCCGGCGGCCCTGCGGCGCGAGAAGTGGCTGGCTGCCGCGCTGCCGGCCGCTGCTCTGGGTGCGCTGGCTCTGGGGGTGCTGGGCGCGCGCGGCCTGTTCGGCGCGCACCCGCTGACCGCGCCCGTGCTGCTGGCCCTGACCCTGCTGGGGACGGGCGGCGCGGCCCTGATGGTACTGTGGCGGCCCCTGCCGGTGCGCCGCGCCGACGCCTTTCGCCAGCGCGAGAGTCCCCCGCTGATCAACACCCTGCTGGGCCTCGGGTTTCAGGTGGCCCTGACGGGTACGGCCTACGCCGCGGCGCGTTCGCTGGGTTGGGGCGCGCTGAGTCTGGCAGCGGCCCTCGCTCTGCTGGCAGCGGCATATCGCCTGCGCACGGGCGACGGACGCTGAGCGGGGCGCGGCGGCCCCGCTGCCCGGTTCAGCCGGACGCCACGTTCAGCCGGATGCCGGGCGCCCGATGATCCCCTCGTACACCTCGCGCACCGTTCCGGCCATCTGGATGCCGCTCTCGCTCGTCAGGTCGAGCAGATTGACGATGTACGCCGGGTCCAGCCCGGGGTTGGTACAGGCGCGCAGCAGGGCGTAGTGCACCAGGCTGGTGCCGGGCCGCGCGCCGCCCGCCGGGGTCCAGGCCTCGCGCAGGCGGGGCAGCAACGCGGCGGCAAAACGCAGGATGTCGGTTTCGTGGCGGGCCAGTTCCTTCTGGAGCTGCCCCACCGAGCGCACGCCCACGTACTGAAGCAGGCTGGTCAGGCGCTGCGGGCGCTCGGGATCGGGCCAGCCGACGAGCAGCGTCACGTTCAGGGCGTCGGCCACCGCCTCGTCGAGCCGGCGCACCGGGGCCACGTCGAGCAGGTAGGTCACGCTCTGCACGTCCACGAACACGCCCTCGGGTTCTTCGGCCACGCGGGTGGGGAGGGTCGCGGCGTAGTCGCGGTTCATGCGCGCCAGGGCCATGAACTCCTCGTCGGCCATCTCCAGCAGCCCCGCGAGGCGGTAGAAGCGGCGCCGGACCTCGCGGGGCACGGCGTCGCGGTTCTTGTAGCCCAGGTCGTGCTCGATCTCGGCCCAGGCGTGCTGCAGGATGCTGCGGATCTGGATCTCGAAGCGCACCGTCTCCATGCCCAGCCCGGCGAACTCCGGCTCGCGGGCAGGCGGATACACCACGTAATGCATCCCCATGTACCCGAACCGGTCGGGATCGTGGGTCTTGGACTTGTCGACCGAGTGGTCCCAGTCGACCGCGTACCCAGCCTCGATGAGTGCGGCGACGACCTGCACGTCCGACTCGAAATAGGTGATGACCCGCACCGCCACGAGGTCGGTGACGTCGCCCAGCCGGGTATATCGCCCCGGCTTGCGCCGCAGCTTGTCCGCCAGGCTCAGCGGCTGTTTGACCCGCCCGGTAATGTGGTGAATGTTCAGGCCCGCCTGATGGACCAGCCGGCCCATCTGGGCGACGGCCGCGTCCCGCAGCGCCTCATACTGCGCGCGCCAGGTCTGGTAGTCGCTGACCATCCGCTCGGGCGAGGCGCGCACTGACGCGGAGAGGTCGGTCATGGTTCATGATAGGGCCGCTGCCGCCACGCACCGGCGGCCCTGTGTGAACGGGGAGGCGGCCGGCCGTGCTAGACCTCGCTATGCCCCCTGCCTCCCTCCGGCGCGGCCTGAGCGCGCTGCTGCTGGCCTCGCTGCCCGGCGCCGCCCTGGCCGCCCCGACCGTGTACGTCGCCTATCCGCCGCCCGACCACCGGGTCACGGCCGACCACGTGATTCTGGAGGGCCGCGTGACCCCAGGCGCGGCCCTGAAGATCGGTGCCCAGAGCGTGGCGGTGGGGGCCGACGGCCTGTTCATGTTGTGGTGGCCGCTGAAAAGTGGGGTCAACGACCTGCGGCTGGTCGCCACCCGTGCCGGCCAGACCGGCCGCCGCACCGTGCGCGTGACCCGCAGCGTGCCCGGTCCCCTGCCGGCCCGGCCCACGGCCATCGCGCCGGGGGACCTGCTGCCGGCCGCCGACCTCGAGTTCTGGGACGCGGCGGGCGACACCCCGGCCGAGCGGCGCGTACGCCTGGGCTTCCGGGGGTCGCCGGGCGGACAGGCCACCGTGCGGGTCGGCGGCGGCCCGGCCCAGCCCCTGCGCGAATCGCCGGCCGGAACCTACAGCGCCGAGGTGACGGTCTCGCCCCAGACGCCACTGGTGCGCGCCGAGGTGAGCTTCACCCTGACCGGCCGCGACAGCCGCCGCGTGACCCGCAGCGCGCCGGGCCACCTGAGCGTCTCCGGGCCGGTCCTGGCGGCGGCCGGGGCCGGGACCAGGACCGGCACCCAGCGCCCCGGCAGCGTGCCCGGCCAGGGCCTGAACAGCGCCGAGACCGTGCTGAGAGACGCGGCGGGCCGGCCCGTGCTGTACCCCAGGGACGGCATGACCTTCGCGGTCGTCGGGCGACGGGGGGACGACCTACGCGTGCGCCTCGCACCGGGGCTGAGCGCCTTCGCCCGGGCCGAGGACCTCGTTCTGATGCCGGGAACGCCGACCCCCGTGGTGGCCGGCCCGCTGGTCGTGGACGATCTGGCAGCTTCCCAGACTCCGGCCGCCGCCGGGACGCTCCCTGCACAGACCCTGGCGGCACAGATGCCCCCGGTGCCCGTCCTGGCTCCCGCCCCAGGGCCCGCGACCCCGGACGCGGCCAGTGGGCCAGCCCTGCCCGAGCTGACGCCCCTGGCGGTTCCGGCCCTGCCCGCCGCGCCGTTGGTGCCGGGCCTTCCGGCGGCGAGCCCTGTACCGGTCGCCCCCGCGGGCGACCTGCGGCTACGGCTGTCCCTGGGAGGCGCGCGGGTGCCCTTTGGCCTCACCCAGCCGCAGGCAGGTCAGCTCGTGCTGACGCTGTACGGTCTCGCCGCGCCGCCGGTCCTGGGGGCCTTGAGCGACCCGCTGTTGGCGGGGGTGGTCGTCACCTCGCCCGCGCCGGGGGTCACGCACCTTGCCGTGAACCTCCGTGCGGCGCAGCTCTGGGGGTTCACGGCGGGCTACGAGGACGGCGACCTCGTCCTCGCGGTGCGGCGGCCCCCCTCGCTGGACCCGGCGCGGCCGCTGGCGGGGCGGGTCATCACCCTCGATCCGGGCCACGGGGGCACGCAGGCCGGGGGAGCAGGCAGCTTCGGCGTGCCGGAAAAGGGACTGATGCTGCCCATCGCCCTGCGCGCCGCCGAGTTGCTGCGCGCCCAGGGGGCCACCGTCGTCCTGACCCGCACGGCCGACGTGACCCTGGGTCTCTATGAGCGGGGGGGGCAGGCCGAGGCCGCGCGCGCCGACCTCCTCGTCAGCATCCACGCCAACGCCCTGCCCGACGGGCGCGACCCGCGCGGTGTCCGGGGCCCCGAGGTGTACTTCACGCACCCGCAGGCCCAGGGGGTGGCCGCGAGTGTGCTGGCTGCGCTGCGCGCCCGCCTGCCCGAACTCGGCGCGGGCCGGGGCCTGATGCCGGGGGCCGACCTTGCGCTCACACGCCCCAGTACCCAGCCCAGCCTGCTCATCGAGACGGCCTACCTCACCGACCCCGGCAACCTGCGCGCCCTGAGCAGCGCCGACGGTCGCGAGCGGTTTGCCCAGGCCATCGCCGGGGGTATCGCGGCCTACTACGCGGCGCAGGCGCGCTGACGAGACATCGCCCGCCCCTGGTCTGCTCAGGGGCGGGCGATATCGGGTGCGGCCTCAGTTCAGGTGCTGACGAATCCAGCCCGCCAGTTCGTTGATCTTCACGCGCTCCTGGCCCAGCGTGTCGCGGTCGCGCACAGTCACGGTGTCGGTCAGGCTGGGGTCCTCGCCCTTGCCCACGGTGTCGAAGTCCACGGTCACGCAGTAGGGCGTGCCGACCTCGTCGTGGCGGCGGTACGCCTTGCCGATGTTGCCGCTGTCCTCGAGCAGCACGCGGCCCAGGCCCAGGCCCTGCAACTCGCTCTTGATCTTGCGGGCCAGCTCGACGAGTTCGGGCTTGTTGCGGGCCAGCGGAATGACCGCCACCTTGATGGGCGCGAGGTGCGGCTTGAGCTTCAGGACGATACGCTCGTTGCCGTTCTCCAGCGTCTCCTTGGTGAAAGCCTCCGAGAGCACCGCCAGCATCGCGCGGTCCACCCCCGCCGACGGCTCGATGACAAACGGCACGACCGGCTTATTCGTCTCGGGGTGCGGGATGGTCAGCTTGGCGATGCTGTCATTGTTCTCCTCGACGCGCGCCACGAGGCCCAGTTCGCTCTGGTTCTTGGTGTGCGAGCCCAGGTCGTAGTCGCTGCGATTGGCGATCCCTTCAATTTCCTCGTGCCCCAGGGTCGGGTAGTCGTACATAAGGTCGTAGGTGCGCTTGGAGTAGTGCGCGAGGTCCTCTTTCGGCACGTCCAGAATCTCGATCTTGCTGCGCGGCACGCCCTGGGCCTCCCACCATGCCAGGCGCTTGTCGAGCCAGTGCTGGTGCCAGTCCTCGTCGGTGCCGGGCACGCAGAAGAACTCGATTTCCATCTGTTCGAGCTCCCGCACCCGGAAGATGAAGTTGCGCGGCGTGATCTCGTTGCGAAAGGCCTTGCCGATCTGCGCGATGCCGAACGGCAGGCGGCGGCTCGTGCTGTCCACCACGTTCTTGAAGTTGGTGAAGATGCCCTGCGCGGTCTCGGGGCGCAGGTAGCCGTAGCTCTCCTCGTCCGCGACCGGCCCGATGGTCGTCTTGAACATCATGTTGAAGGGCTTGGGCTCGGTCCACTCGCCCACCTCGCCCGAGAAGGCGTCACGCACGCCCGCCGCGCGCAGGGCCTCACTGGCCTTGGCCGGGTCGGCGTTCAGTGCGGCGATCAGGGCCGGAAAGTTCTCGGTGTCCGCACCCATCGCCGCCGCCACACGGGCGATCACGTCGGCCTTCTGGTCCTTGACGAGGTGGTCGAGGCGGTAGCGCTTGTTGTTCTTCTTGTTGTCCACCATCGGGTCGCTGAAGGTGGCCTCGTGGCCCGAGTGGCGCAGCACCATGCGGTGCATGATGATGCTGGAATCCAGGCCTTCCATGTCGTCGCGCTCGTAGACGTTGGCGCGCCACCACGCGGCCTTGATGTTGTTCTTCAGCTCCACGCCGAGGGGGCCGTAGTCATAGAAACCCTGCAGGCCGCCGTAGATCTCACTGCCCTGAAAAATAAAGCCCCGGCGTTTGCACAGGCTGACGAGTTCTTCCATTGAGGTTGCGGGCATCCCGGCTCCTTCGGGAAGGGGAGACGTCGCCGCCCCCGCCTTCCCACAGCAGCGCCCCAGGCGGACGCGCTGCCGCCTGGGGACGCGGCTCGTGCGCCGCGCGGTTCCACCCCAGTTCCGGCACTGGGTTCCCCAGACCACCGGCCCTTTTGTCCTGCTCGGCTCCCCGCTGCCTTTCGCGGCCCGCCACCCGCCCGACTCTCACCGTCTCGGGCTCGCTCCTGACCCCGCCGTGTGGCCGGGCCGCCGGGTACGTGCGCCGCTACTCCTGCGGATCATGACCTGACCCCCAGTCTGCGCCAGGGCAGGGGAGGGGGTCAAGCGGGGGCGCACGCGCGGCCCGGTTCAGGGCTCAGTTCAGGTCGCTGCGGCTGCCTTTTTCCTTTTCCTCAGCGCGGCGGCGCAGCTCGCCAGCCAGGTCGGAAAAGTCGCGGGCGCTGGGCAGCGCCTGGCGGGTCTGGGTCTTGGCCTCCTGCACGACCTGGGCCCGCTCGCTGCGTTCGGCGGGGGGCAGCCCGGCGCGGCGGCGCTCGAAGTGGTTCTGGGCGAGGCGCCCCAGCGCGAAGGTCCAGCCGTACACGGCGGGCGCGGTGATCAGGCCGCCGATGAGCGGCAGGGCCATCTTGGCGACCCCGCGCATGACCTGCCGCGCCGCGAAGCCGTAGGCGACGGTCGCGCCCAGCTCACGGGCGATCTCGGCGGCGCGGGCGCCACTGACCTCGAAGCCGTAGATCTTGCCGATGTGCAGCACCATCTTGGCCTGCACTGGAGTGATAAGCAGGATGTCGGCGAAAGGGACCGGCTCGACCGAGATCGCCCCCGAGAGCAGTGCGGCGCTCTTGATGACCTCCTCGACGTTCTCCTCCTGGCTGAGGCCGGGGTCCACATCGAAGTTGAAATTGTCGAGCACCTGCTTGACGAGGGGCGGAAGCATGTCCGGAGTGTACGCCCGCGCCCCGCGTCCTGTTCCGGCCCGGTCTTAATACGGGTTTGGCGTTCCGGCCGTGTTCCCCTGGCCTGTGCTGTGGCCTTGCCCCGGCCTATCTGGAGCCTGTGCCCACCCGCTTCAGGGTCACGCGGCCCAGGTCGCCCGTCCAGGTCAGCGTGTCGCCGCCCGGTCCGGCCTGCACCTCGGCGCGTAGCGGTGTGCCTAGCAGGCGGTACAGCGCGTTCTCGGCCGCCATGTCGGCGCACAGCATCCGGGTGGTCGCCACGCCGCTGAAGTGCAGCATGTCGGCGCGTAGCTCGGCCTGCCCGTTCACGGTATTGCAGCCCCCCGCCCGGCCCGAGAGCCGCAGTCCGGCGGGGCCGTCCACGCTGAGTGTCAGGGCGGCGCCGCTGGGCACGCGCACGGCCCCGGTCCCCAGCGTCACGGTCTGCACCTGCCACTCGCCCGCGAGCTGGGCGGGCCGCAGCGGAACGGACGCCGGGACGGCGCCCGGCGTGGCCGGGGCCTGCGGCGCGGCGCCCGCCTGGAACACGAGGCGCTGCGCCCCGCGCGCGTAGAGCGTCAGGGTCTGGCCCTGCACGCGGTAGCGGACGACCTGCGACAGGACGCGCAGGTACGCCGTCTCGACCGTGGCGACCGCGCCGGAGCAGCCGCGCCGGGTCACGCCGAGATTCTGCATCCGGAGCTGGCTGCCTTCCAGCGTGGCCGACCCCGACAGCAGGTTGCAGCCGGTGTGTCCGCTGACCCGCCCGCCGGGGGCGACGCGCAGCGTGGGGGCCGAGGGCCCGTCCCACGTGAGGTCCAGCCGGGTCAGGCCGTCGGGAACGAGGGTGCGCAGGGTCCACACCGTACCGGTCAGGGCGGGGCTGCCCGGGGTGCTGGCGGCCGGTCCGGAAGCGGTCAGGGTGGCCGCCGGCACCGGACGGGCCGGGACAGAGGCGAGGGCAGGGCCGCCGGCAACGGCCAGCAGGGTCAGGGCAGAGAGCAGCGACATGGCTGCTCCGTTCTAGCGTCTCCCCGCTGACCCCGCCCTGATCCGCAGTCTGGGACGGAGCGCGCGGGGCCGCCTCCGCGGGCGCGTAGAATGCCTCCACACGCCGGACCCCAACCCAGAACGTACCCGGACCCGGAGGACAGGCTTCTCGCCCCGCCCGGACCGGGCGCAGCGGGAGGGCGAAGAACGGACCCCGGACTGGACCTCCCTCTCCGGGTTCGTCCGGCAGGCGGCGAGAAGTGCCGCAAGGAGCCTGTTCATGGAAGACCGCCGCATCCGCATCCTGATTGCCAAGCCGGGCATGGACGGCCACGACCGGGGCGCCAAGGTGGTCGCCCGAGCCCTGCGCGACGCCGGCATGGAAGTCGTGTACACCGGCCTGCGCCAGACCGCCGAGATGATCGTGAACGCCGCCGTCCAGGAAGACGTGGACGCCATCGGTCTGAGCGTGCTCTCGGGCGCGCACCTGCACTACTTCCGCGAGGTGATGGCGCTGCTGCACGAAAAGGGCGCCGAGGACATCATCGTGTTCGGGGGCGGCATCATTCCCGACCAGGACCTGCCGGTGCTGGCCGAGCTGGGCGTGGGCCGCGTGTTCACGCCGGGCGCGAGTACCGAGGACGCCGCCGAGTACCTGCGCGGCGCCGTCGCCCAGCGCTGGCAGGCCCAGGCCGGGGCCTAGGCGGCCATGAAGCACGCCGCGGCGTTGCCCGTTCCCGTCCCTGCGGACAGCGCCGCGCCCAGGGCGGCTTCCGGCCTGCCGGCCCTGTACGTCTCGCAGGCGCTGGCGACCGGCGCCACCACTGTCAGCACCATCCTGGCGAGCATCATCATGGGTGGGCTCGGGCAGGGGCAGCTCTCGGGGCTGCCCAGCACCCTCATCAGCCTCTCGGCGGCGCTGTCGGCAGGGGCGTTTGGCGCCTTCATGCTGCGCCGGGGCCGCCGCCTCGGGCTGGGGCTGGCCTTTACGCTCGGGGCCCTGGGGGCCGCGCTGGGCTTCGTGGGCGCCCGCCTGGGAACGGTGCCGCTGTTCCTGCTGGGGGCTACCTTGATGGGCGGCGCGCAGGGCGGCTACCAGCAGGCGCGCTACGCCGTGGCCGAGAACGTGCCGCCTGCCCGCCGGGGCCGCGCCCTGGGCCTGCTGATGCTCATGAGCGTGGCGGGGTCGTTCGTCATGACCGGGTTCGCCCGGCCGGTCGAGGCCCTGGGGGCGGCGCTGGGCACCTCGCCCGAGGTCGCAGGCTGGCTGGTGGGCGGAGGGCTGCTGGGGGTCGCGGCGCTGCTCGTGCTGGGCTGGGGCCCACGGGTTCCGGCAGGCGCGGCGGCCCGGCCCCCGGCTCTCCACTGGCGCGTGGTCTTCTCGCAGCCGGGGGTCCGCAGTACCGCGCTGGCCCTCGCCACCGCCCAGGGCGTGATGGTCACGCTGATGAGCCTCACGCCGCTGCGCGCGCATCACGCCGGCATGGACCACGTGGGGGTCGCGGCCCTGATCAGCGGGCACATCCTGGGGATGTTCGGCTTCGGCTGGTTCACGGGGCCGGTGCTCGACCGCCTGGGCCTGCGTTTCGGGTATGTGTCGGGGGCGCTGCTGCTGCTCGCGGCGGCCCTGAGCGCGGCGCTGCCCGGCACCGCGTGGCTGGGGGTCAGCATGTTCGTGCTGGGTCTGGGCTGGAACCTCGTGAACCTGGGCGGCAGCAAGGCCATGACCCGCTTTCCTGCCGCGCAGGGCGTGACCGATGGTCTGGGCTACGTCGCGGCGGGTCTGGGCACCTTCCTGGGCGGGCTGGTCATCGCCCGCGCGGGGTTCGGTACCCTGGCGGCGCTGTGCGGGGCAATTGCGCTGCTGCCGCTCCTGAGCGCGTGGCGGGCGGGGCCGCGCCGCGCCTGAGGACAGGGGAAATCGAGCGGGCCGCTTTCCCAGGGAAAGCGGCCCGCTCGTGTTCTGGCGGAACGAGAGGGATTCGAACCCTCGATAAGCTTGCGCCTATACACGCTTTCCAGGCGTGCTCCTTCAACCACTCGGACACCGTTCCAGCGCAGAGCAATCTAGCGGAGAGAAGGGGCGCAGGTCAAACCGGGCCGTGGGACCGCGGCGGGGGGTGTCCGGTTTTGCCAGATTCGGACCGGCGCGCGGCGCGTTCGCTGGCGACTTCCCCGGCTCAGGTGTAGGGGTCGGTGAGGTAGGTCCGCACGACTTCCAGCGGGGCGAAGGTGCCCGCGCGCAGGGCGGTTTCGGCGGCGCGGGCTTCGTGCCACGCCAGGGCGTGCTGCTGCGGGGTCACGCGGCCCCCTTGCAGCGCGGCGTCCAGGTCGGCCACGTCGATGATCTCGGTCTCGGTGACGTGCCACGCGCCGCCCGGCTGTACCTCACACACGGCCAGCACGTCGAGGTACAGGTCGTTGATGTACGGCACTCCGTCCTCGTCCACGCCCCCGCCGTCCCCCACGTCCACGTAGAGCTGTGCGGGTACGCCCGAGGGGCCGAGGTGAACCGTCAGGGCGCAGTTGTGCCCGGTGGGCGCGTAGTGCACCCAGCGGTAGCCGGAGTCCAGAATCCGCAGGTCGCGGCCCAGAAAGGGCACGACGAGCGGCGCCGTGACCTCGTGCGCGACGTAGTCCACGACCCTGCCGTGCGGCAGGGCCAGCACGGTCTCGTCCTCGCGGGCGACCCGGTGCCAGCCCAGGCGACTGGCGCGTTTGTGTTTCATGCGTGCAGGGTAGCGGAGGCCGACCGGTCCTGGACAGGAGGCGGGGCGCCGGTCCAGGCTCGGCGCTCCGCCTCCTGTCCCTCAGTTCTTGCGCAGGTCCTTCCAGTTCGTGCCGGTCATGAAGCTGGTCATGGGGTTGTAGGTGTCGGCCGAGATGCCGCCCAGGTTGCTGCGGTAGAAGATGTAGTTCACGGCGGCGGGCAGGTTGATGTACGGCGCGAGGTCGTAGGTGCGGGCGGCCACACGCGAGTACAGGCGGGTGCGCTCGGACATGTTCACGGTCTGGCGGGCGGCGCGCAGCCAGCCGTCGGCGCGCTCGTCGCGGTAGTTGCTGCGCGGCGCGTAGTACCCGTCCGAGGCGTAGTAGGTGTACATGAAGTTGTCGGGGTCGGCGTAGTCGGGCGCCCAGTTCAGGATGATCATGGCTTCCTCACCTCGGCCCGAGGCGTCGAGCATGTCGCTCCACTGCTTGGGCTGGATGTTCACCCGGAACTTGGGGTTAATGGCCTCGACGTTCTTCTTCAGGATTTCCATGGCGGTCTGGGCGGTGACGCTGCCGGCGCGGTAGTTGGCCGTCAGCACGAAGCCGTTCTTCCAGACCTGGCCGCCCCAGGCCCGCTGGAAGGCGCTGCGGGCCTGCGCGGCGTCGAAGCGGTAGGTGCGCCCCGAGGCGTCGTAGCCGGGAAACACGTCGGGCAGCAGCATGGTGCGCTGCGTGCCCTTGCCGCGCAGTACGTCGCTGATGTACTGCGCGTAGTTGAACGAGTACGAGAAGGCCCGGCGCACGTCGTCGTCGGCGAAGAAATCGCGCGGAATGCCCTTGCCGTCCAGCTTGCCGCTGCCCAGCAGGCCGCCCGCCTTGATGGTCTGGTTCATGACGATGGCTCCGGCCGTCACGTTGGGCAGGTTGTCGAGCCACGTCACGCCGGGCCGGCCGCGCAGCTGCGTCTCGTCGGGCGCGCGTCCGCCGCCGTCGATCAGGTCAGCGTCGCCGCGCAGGAAGGCCTGCTGGCGGGTCGCGAGCTCGGAGACCTTCTGCTGGACGACGTTCCTGATGGCCGGTTTCTGTCCCCAGTAGTCGCCGAAGGCCTGCGCCACGAAGGTGTTGGCGTCCTGCCGGGCAAAGCGGTAGGCCCCGGTGCCGTTGGGCGCGCCGCTGAGTTTGGTCTCCGCGAGGTTCTTGCCCACCCACTGTTTCCAGTCGGCCTCGGTGCCGCTCCACTTGCCCAGGCGGGCGCTGTAGGCGCGCTCGATGACCGACTGCCCGGAGTAGGCCAGCTTGGCCAGGAACGCGGGGTCCACCTTGGGCAGGGTAAACACCAGTTGCCCGGCGCTGTTGCACTTCGCGGCCGCCGCGACGCGCGCCCAGGTGATGCTCTTGTCCTCGTAGGCGTTGCTCTGGGTGCCCAGCAGACTCTCGGCCATGAACCAGTTTCCGTTGGCGCTGTTGTTCGTCAGGATGTTGCGCCGGAAGGTGTATTCCGCGTCGGCGCAGGTCATGGTGGCCCCGCTGTGGAACTTCACGCCGGAGCGCAGGTCGAAGGTGTAGGTCTTGCCGTTGTTGCTCACGGTCCACTTGGTCGCCAGCAGGGGCTCCAGACGGGTCAGGCTGTTGCCCTTGTAGGTCAGCAGGGTCTCAGTACAGGTTCTCCACGACCGCGCCCGACGCCGTGTCGTAGGTGCCGCCGGGGTCCAGGGTCGGGAGGTCGCTACTTGTCTGGATGACCAGGGTGTCGCGGGGCGAGGCGGCCAGGGCGCTGCCGAGCAGCAGAGCGCCCAGCAGGGCGGCGCGGGAAGAAAGTCTGGTCATGGGGTCTCCTGAAAGCGGGGGGATGGCGGGTGTGGGTGGCCGCCTTCCCATCCGGGTCGGGGCCACGACTCGGCCGAGGCTAGGGAAAGCGTTCACACTCAACTCATACAGAGCAGAGGGACCCGTTTCTAAAGGGATAAATATTTCGCGGGTCATTTGTGTACTTCTGGAGGCCCCGGCCGGGTGCCATGTCCCGTACCCGGTGGAGTAGGCTGCGGAAGCCACGGCGCGCGGGCGCCGCCGGTCATGCCCGGGACCGCAGCGACATCCCTCTCCAGGCGGTTCTGTGAGACGCCCCCCGGCATGTAAGGAGCGAAGATCATGCGGAAGTTCTATACGTCGGAATCGGTTTCCGAAGGCCACCCGGACAAGCTGGCCGATTACATCTCGGACAGCATCCTCGACGAGTTCCTGCGCCAGGAACCCGGCAGTCGCGTGGCGGTCGAGACGCTGCTGACCACCGGCATGGCGGTCGTGGCGGGCGAAGTCACGGCGCATCAGGCCCATGTGGACGTGCAGCGCACCGTGCGCGAGGCCGTGCAGCGCGTCGGCTACACCCGCGCGAACTACGGCTTCGACGCCGAGTACAGCGCGGTGCTCGTCTCACTGCACGAGCAGTCGCCCGAGATCGCGGGCGGGGTCAACCACAGCGAGGAGTGGCGCGGCATGTCCGAAGAAGAGCGCGCCGACCCGGTCAACGCCTACTCGGTCATCGGGGCGGGCGACCAGGGCCTGATGTTCGGGTACGCGACCGATGAGACCCCCGAGCTCATGCCGCTGCCCATCGCGCTGGCACACGCGCTGACGCGCCGCCTGGCCGAGCTGCGCAAGGACGGCACGCTGCCCTACCTGCGCCCCGACGCCAAGGCGCAGGTGACGGTCGTGCGCGACGGCGAGCCGCACGAGGCGACCGAGACCTTCGTGGATACCATCGTCATCTCGGCGCAGCACAGCGAGGACGTGACGCAGGAGACCATCCGTGCCGACCTGCTGGAGCACGTGGTGCGCGCCGTGATTCCGGCCGAACTGCTGACCGACGAGACGAAATACTTCATCAATCCCAGCGGGCGTTTCGTCATCGGCGGGCCACACGGCGACACCGGCCTCACGGGCCGCAAGATCATCGTGGACACCTACGGCGGCGCGGTCCCGCACGGCGGCGGAGCCTTCTCGGGCAAGGACCCGACGAAGGTGGACCGCTCGGCGGCCTACTACGCGCGCTACATCGCCAAGAATCTCGTCGCGGCGGGGCTGGCCAGGCGTGCCCTGGTTGAGGTGGCCTACGCGATCGGCCGCGCCAGCCCGGTCAGCCTGCGGGTGGATACCTACGGCACCGGCACCCTGAGCGACGAGAAACTGGCCGACCTGGTCGCCGCGCACTTCGACGCCCGGCCGCAGGCCATCGTCGCCGAGCTCGACCTTCAGCGCCCCATCTACGCCCAGACGGCCGCCTACGGGCATTTCGGCCGCCCCGAGTTTCCCTGGGAACAGACCGACAAGGCCGACGCGCTGCGCCGGGCCGCGCAGGGCTGAAGGCTGCCCAGTCTGAACAGTGCAGGGCTGAATTCAGGCAGGCGAGAGGGCCGGGGAGACGTGTATCTCCCCGGCCCTCTGCCGTGACCCTCAGTGGTGTTCGATCTGTCCGGCGGCCCGCTCGGCGTAGGCTTCGCCGAACTTGCGGCGCAGGGCCTCGGCGCTGGCGCGCGGCACCATCTCGGAGACGTCGCCGCCGTAGCTGGCGATCTCGCGCACCATTGAGCTGCTCACGAAGCTCCAGCGGGTCGCGGCCATGATGAACACCGTCTCGACCTCGCCGAGCTGGCGGTTGAGGTGCGCGATCTGGAGCTCGTACTCGTAGTCGCTCACCGCGCGCAGCCCCCGGATGATGATGCCCTTCTGCTGCTGGGCCATGTAGTCCACGAGCAGCCCGCCGAAGCTGTCCACGCTCACGTTGCTCAGGTGGGCGGTTGCGCCGCGCAGGACGTCGAGGCGTTCGTCGAGGTCGAAGAGGTGGCGGCCCTGTTTGCGGGCGTTGTGCATCACCGTCACCGTGACATGGTCGAAAATGCGGCTGGCGCGCGTAAGCACGTCCATATGACCGCTGGTGATGGGATCGAAGGAGCCGGGAAAGACCGCGTTCATGGCGTATCTACCCTAGCTCAGCGGGGGCTGTGTCTGGTTGATCCGGGGCTGCCTCCTGGTCCGTGGCTGCCCCGGCGGGCGCGGGGTCCGGCAGCGGCGCCGCCCGCCAGTAGAGGGTCAGCGAGTTGCTGCCGTACTCGCGCAACTCGCGCTCGTAACCCTGCGCCTCCGGCAGCACCACGCGGTCGGGATGCTGGCAGATGAGCACGCCGCCGGGGCGGACGACTCCGGCCCGGAACAGGCTGCGGGTCAGGCCGGGGATGTCGGCCTCGTAGGGGGGGTCGCTGAAGACCACATCAAACTGGCCCAGCCGGGGCAGCATCGACAGGGCATCGCCGCGAACGACCCGTGCCGGCAGGTCCAGCGCGCGGGCGTTGGCTTCCAGCGCCTTGACTGCGCGCGGGTCCATCTCGGTCAGGGTGACGGCGTAGCCGCGGCTGGCCGCCTCCAGCCCCACGGCGCCGCTTCCGCCGTGCAGGTCCAGGAAATCCGGAAACTGATCGGCGGGCGCGCGCGAGGCGAGCAGGTCGAACAGGCTCTTGCGGATACGCGCGCTGCTGGGGCGGGCGCTCTCGGGCACCTGTAGGGCGCGTCCTTTGGCGCTTCCGCCCAGAATCCGTAAGCTCATCGCCGCGACCTCATCGTTTGTCCTTCATCGGCCGCAGGGTAGCGCGCAAAAAGCCGGAGCGCGTAGCCCCGGCTTTTTCTGTGCAGCGCTAGAAGGCGCTCAGCTCAGGCTGACGGCCGTGCACAGCACGCCGCTGTCCGAGGGGGTGCCGGCGAAGTCGCTGGCGCCCTGCACGTTCAGGTACGTCGCGCCGCTGAGGGCGGCAGTGGGGATGAAACCGTCGAGGCTCAGCTTGCCGTCCTTGTCGGCCTGGCCGGTCAGGCGGCTGGTCGCAATGGCCGTGCCGCCGGTGCACACGCCACCCGGGTCGACCACGGGGGTGGTGGTCGTGGTGGTCACTGGGGCGGCCGGGTCGGTCGTCCCGGTGGCCTGGGTCTGGGCCAGCGTGCCGCCGGCGATTGCTCCACCGGCCGAGGTGCCGGCGGTGGCGGCGGCGGGATCAGTCACGGTGCTGCTTGCGGCGGCCGCGGGGGTCACAGCGGCGGTGGTCGTGGTGGTCGTCGCGGCGGCGCCGGGGGTGAAGTAGCGGGCCGTGTAGAGACCGTAGGGGGCCAGACCGGTCAGCGTGATGGTGGTGCGCGTCACGCCGGGAACCTGGCCGACCGACACGGTCCCGGCCGGGCTGTACGCGGGGGCCAGCGACTGCACGGTGGCGGGACGCGCCAGGGTGTAGGCGGTCGTGGTGGGGCCGGCGACCCCGCAGGAGGCGAGAGCGATGGAGATGGCCGGAATGATCAGAGCAAGTTTCTTCATGATGTTCCCCCTTGGAAATATGAGATGATCCTTCCCAAGAACAGGATCTCCAAGTGTAAGACAGGTAACTTTGTGGTACGAACGTAAAGCGAGGAATCAGAATTGAGCAAGCCGGCAAAAGAGCTGCTGGAGGGTGATTTTTCATCCGTGCCCTCTGCCGGTCCGTTCCCGGCATGAGGAACGGTGCTCGGCGGAGGGCAGGACTGGTGTTCTCATCTGACGGCCCAGCGGGACAGTCGTGATAGGCCTGCCCGCCGGCCTCATGCCCGACCTGACGGGCGCTCTCGTGGCCGGCGGCCGGTCCAGCCGGTTCGGCCGCGACAAGGCCCTGGCGTGCCTCGGGGGCCGGACCCTGCTGGAGCGGGCCGCCGCCAGTTTGGAGGGGTGCGGGCTGCGCCTGCTGGTCGCCCCGCCGGGCCGTTACGCCCTGAGTGGCTGGGAGGCGGTGCCCGATACCCGCCCTGGTGAGGGACCGCTGGCCGGCCTGGAGGCGGCGCTGGCAGCGGTCACGGCGCGGCGCGGCGCGGGCTGGGTGGCCCTGTGCGGGGTAGATCAGCCCGCCCTGACCCCGGCCTACTGGGCGGCTCTGTGGGAAGCCGGACACGTGCCCGGTGTCCGGGCCGGGGTCCTGGCGGTGCAGGCCCGCGACCCGCAGGGCCGGGCGCAACCCCTGGCCGCGCTGTATCACACGGCGCTGCTGCCCGGCGTGACGGCCTTGCTGGACGCCGGCGAGCGCCGGTTGCGCCTGGCCGCTCCTCCGGAGGCCACCGTGACGGTCGCCGGCCTCCCCCGGCAGCTTTTTGCCAACGTCAACCGTCCCGAAGACCTCCTGGCCCTGGAACGCCTGCTCGCGGCGGGGGAGAGCGCCTGAACCCGGTCGCTGCGCCGCTGGCCCGCCCTTCCGGACGGCCCCGCCGGGGTGGGCCGCTATCATCCGGGGTATGACCCACCCGGACCTTTCCGCCGCCCTGAACCGCGAGCAGGCCAACGCCGAGTTGTTCGACCTGCTGCGCATTCCCTCGGTGAGCGCCGACCCGGCGCGCGCGGCCGACATGGCCCGTACCGCCGAGTTCCTGCGCGTCAAGCTGGACTCGCTGGGCTTCGCAGCGCGCGTCGAGGCGACGGCCGGGCACCCGGTCGTGTACGCCGAGCGTCTCCAGGCGCCGGGGCGGCCTACGGTCCTGATCTACGGGCACTACGACGTGCAGCCCGAGGCGCCGCTGGAAAAATGGACCACCCCGCCCTTCGAGCCGACCGTCCGGGACGGGCGCATCTACGCGCGGGGCAGCACCGACGACAAGGGCCAGGCCTATGCGCACGTCAAGGGCGCCGAGCTGCTGCTCTCACGCGGTGAACTGCCCGTGAACGTCAAGTTCCTGATCGAAGGTGAGGAGGAGGTCGGCAGCCCCAACCTCGACACCTACCTGCGCCAAAACGCCGCGCAACTGGCCGCCGACGTGATCGTGATCTCGGACGGCAGCCGCTTCGCGCCGGACGTGCCGACCATCACCTACGGCGTGCGCGGCCTGAGCTACGTCGAACTGCACGTGCAGGGAGCCAACCGCGACCTCCACAGCGGCAGTTACGGGGGCGCGGCGCCCAACCCCATCAACGCGCTGTGCGAGATCATCGCCCGGCTCAAGGACGACCAGGGCCGCGTGACCATTCCCGGCTTCTACGACGGCATCGAGCCGCTGACCGATGAGGAGCGCGAGATGTGGGCGGGCCTGCCCCACAGCGACGAGGCCTTCGCCGCGAGCATCGGCGTTTCGGCGCTGCCGGGCGAGGAGGGCTACACCACCCTGGAACGCATCTGGGGCCGCCCCACGCTGGACGTGAACGGCATCTGGGGCGGCTATCAGGGCGAGGGCAGCAAGACCGTGATCGCCGCGAAGGCCGGTGCCAAGGTCTCCATGCGCCTCGTGCCGGGGCAGGACCCCGCGCGCATCACCCGCCTCATCCAGGAGTACGTCCCCCAGATCGCTCCGGCGGGCGTGACGGTGGAGGTGATGGACCATCACGGCGGTCAGCCGGTCAAACTCAGTACCGACAGCCCCTACATCCGCGCCGCCGACCGCGCGCTGGAGCGGGTGTATGGCAAGCCGGCCGTGTTCGCGCGCACCGGGGGCAGCATTCCCATCGTGGCGGCCTTCACCGAGATCCTGAAGGCGCCGGTCCTGTTCGTGGACTTCGGCCTGAATGAGGACGCCCCCCACAGCCCCAACGAGAGCTTCGCCGTACAGGATTACCACAACGGCATCCTGACGAGCGCGTACCTTCTCGAGGAGCTGGGCAAATGAAGTGCGCGGCGTGCGGTGTGTGGCGAGCGGCGTTCCTGGCCGCTCTGGGCACGCGGCACGCCACGCGCCGTGTTGCCGGCTCGGGGGGGCTGTGAAGCTCGCGTTCCTTGCCTCGCACGGCGGCAGCGCGGCCCGGCACCTCGTCGCGGCGTGCCGGAGCGGGGAGCTGCACGCCGCGCCCCTATCCCTGGCGAGCAACAACAGCCGCTCGCCTGCTCTGGCCTGGGCCCAGGCGGAGGGCCTAGCGACGGCGCACCTCAGCGCGGCGCGCTTCCCGGACCCTCTGGCTCTCGACGCGGCCCTGCGCGACTTTCTGGTGGGCAGCGGTGCCGACACGCTGGTCCTGAGCGGCTACATGAAGGCGCTAGGGCCGCAGGTGTTGGAGGCCTTCGCAGGGCGGCTGCTGAACATCCACCCCAGCCTGCTGCCGCGGCACGGTGGGCACGGGCTGTACGGCGACCGCGTCCACGAGTCGGTGCTGGCGAGCGGTGACGCCGAATCGGGGGCGACGGTGCATCTGGTGACGGCCGGGATTGACGAGGGGCCAGTGCTGGCGCAGGCGCGTGTGCCGGTGCTGCGCGGCGACACGGTATCTTCGCTCAAGGCCCGTGTGCAGGCGGTCGAAGGCGAACTGATGCTGCGCGCCGTGCAGGCGCTGGCCGCCGGCGAGCGCCCCGCTCAGTCCTGACGGTTCGGCAGGGCCGCCGCGATGCTGGCCGGCAGGGTCCGGGCGAGGCGTTCGAGGGTCCGCTCGGCGGCGGCGCGGGCCATCTTCTCGAAGGCCGCGCCGCCCCAACCGCTGCCCTCCGGGAGAGCGAGGTGGGCGCGGAACTCGAAGCTGAAGGCCATGTCCCCCACCATACTGGCCTGCGCGACCCCACCGACCTCGACCCAGGCGCGCTCGTGCTCCAGCAGCTGCGGACGCAGCTCTGCACCCTCCGACGTGACGTGCAGGTGGCTGACGAAGGGCAGGTCCACCTCACCCATGACCGGCACGGACACGACCAGCTCGCCGCGGACCTGCTGGGTATCGGCGTCCAGGGCGCGCAGAAAATCCACGGCCGCAAGCGCCCGAGCCGGGTCGCGGACGAACTCCAGCGCGGCGGGCCCACCGTCCGGATGGCGCAACGTGAACTGTTGCCGGGCGAGCAGAATCACGAGGTGGCCGCGGCTCTGGTACGCGGAGAGTCTGGCCGACCTGGCCTCTGGGCAGTCGCCTGGTGAGCTGCCCGCCGGATCAGTCCACCCATTCGATCACCAGGCGGCCATTCTCGACGGCGTCCTGCAGTTCCTGATCGCCGGCGCTGCGCAGCCGGGGCAGGTGCGAAAAGCGGGGCGTGGCCGACGCGTAGCCCAGGCGCACGACCACATTATCGCTGAGCTCGTCCTTCCCGATGCGCCAGACCAGCTGACCGCCGAGCGCCTCGAGCTGACGGGCCAGGTCCGGAGGCAATGCGGCAGAGGAGGTCATGCCGCCCATTGTAGCCTGCGTGGTCCCAGGCGCTCTCATGAACGGATGGGGGTGTAGTGCTATCTTCCTGCTCGCTGCCGAGAGGCTGTTTACACGAACATTCATGGGTTGTTAGCTCAATGGTAGAGCAGCTGACTTTTAATCAGCGGGTTCTCGGTTCGAGTCCGAGGCGACCCACCAAGAAGAAACGATGTGCTAGACATCGTTTCTTTCTTTTTTGCACACGGTGAAATTGCCGCCCCTGTCACAAAACGGTGTAATTCCAGTGTAAACGGCTGGAATGGGGGGTGCCTTTGGCTCGTCAATCCTATCCACGCCCTCCGTTCCTACCCGGTAGACTTGCACATATGGGGACTGGAAATCTTATGATCGAAATGGATGAGCGGGGCTATGGCATACCTCCCAGCAAATTTATCTGTGGTCAATGTATATCTGATAACTCATACGGTGACTATGCATTGGTAGAGTTAGTGCAGAGCAATATGACAAGTATGCACTGTGATTACTGTGGGAATACATCTCCGTTCCCCATAGCTGCTGATATAGAATTGGTTATTGAAAGGGTTGCTTTGGTGATGATGAACCGTTATGGTACTGCCGAAGAAGACTTGCCGCGAGATAATGAATCTGAGTCGGGTTGGTTTGGTGATACTCTTACTACTGAAGATATTCTCGAAAAATATTTCGAGAATGGAACAAAACTATTTAATGATCTTGTCAATACTATAGCTGATAATACTTGGTGCGATAAAGATCCATTTAGTCTTCCAGAAGATCATATGTATAAATACTCTTGGGAAAGATTCAAGCAGTTAGTGCAACATGAAAAAAGATATATGTTTTTCAAATCTAACGACAGCGATCTAGATTTGAACGAAGAGTTCTATTTGGAGCCAATGGAAATACTCTCAGTTATCGGTAATTTTATTAGAGAAATGGGTATGTACAAAGAGATAACGAATGAAGATTTGCTTTATCATGTAAGATTTAATGATCATTATACAGCATTTAAGGATTTAGCTTCTCCTCCAGTGGAGTTTGCAACTCAGCCTAACAGAATGAGCCCTCCGGGAATTTCAATGTTTTACGCAGCTTATGAGAAAAAAGTTGCATTAATGGAGACTGCCTCACCAGACTTGGACGGTAAAAAGTTTACTATAGGTAGATTTTCCACTAAAAAATCAGAATACTTAGTAGATATATCTCGAGCATCGAAGGGGATAAGTGTATTTGACTTAGATAAAGCAAAATATTATAATGTTGCGCAATTTGTAGATAAGTACGTTAAGGAAATTTCTAAGCCAGCCAGAAAAGAAGCTGGCTACTCTAGCATAGACTATGTTTCCACTCAAGTATTAACTGAATTTATCAGATACGGCATGGATCATGATCATGAAATTATAGGAATGCAATTCAGAAGCTCTAAAAGTACTCCCCAAGAGGATTTTACCAGTATAGTCCTATTTCTAGATCACGCGGGTAGCATGGAGCATTTGAATTTTCTAGGTTACGAACACCACATTTGTAGATATATGCTGGATACTAACGGGCTCTGACTTCTACCCCGCCTGACCGAACAGTACGGATGCAGGAATGGCCGTCTGTTGCATCTCCTCTTGGTAGACGTGCCGGTAGACGTTCAGTGTCATCATCGGGGAGGCGTGCCCAAGCTGCTTGCTCAGCACCTCCACCCGCGTCCCAGCCCTGAGCGCGAGGGACGCGAACGTGTGGCGCAGGTCATGAATCCTGATCCTCGGCACGTCTGCGGCCTTGCAGAGGCGGTTCATGTGGTTCTTCAGGTTGTCTGGCCCGAGCGAGTCGCCATTCTTGGCGCTGGTGAACACGAAGTCGTTGTGGAACGCCTTGTCACCGAGCTTTTGCCTGATCGCCTCTTGTCGGCGCTTGGCTTCCTGTAGGACCGCCACAGCATCGGGAGACAGATAGAGCGTCCGGCGGCTGGTCTTGGTCTTGGGGCGGGTGAGCAGCTTCTCTCCGCCCGCACAGTGCAGAGCTTGCTCAATGCGGACGTAGGGCGCTTTAGCGTCTAGAAAGACATACTCCCAAGCCAAGCCGCAGGCCTCGCCCCGCCTCACACCGGTCAGTAGCATGAACTTGAAGACCATGCCCCAAGGCGAATCATCGCAGGCCGTAGCGAAGCGACTGGCCTCTTCGGGGCTGAAGACCTGTAGCTCATCGTCAGCCGTGTCCTTGCTGGTGACCTGTGGCTTCTGGCCCGCCGCAGGGTTGCGGGCGATCAGCTCATCCTTGAGCGCCATTTCCAGAACGCCATGCACGACCGCGTGGGTTAGGCGGAGGGTGTTGGACTCCGTGACGCCACGTTCTTGGAGGTCGGTGTAGAGCTGGCGCACATGTGCCGGTCGTAGGTCTTTGAGCTTGAGTGCCTTGAACTTGGCGCTGATGTACTTCTCGGCCGTATAGCGGTAGCCCAGGCTCGTCCGGACGGCACGCGAGCGGTCCTTCTCTTGTAACCATGTCTCCAGCTGTTCCCCAAAAGTGATCTTAGTGGGCTGTGCAGTCAGGCCGCGGCTGAGTTCCGAGAGCTTCTGAGCACGCTGTTGCTCAGCTTCTTTGCTGGTTGTAGCAGTGCCATTGAACCGCTTACCTTCGTAAGTTAAATGCCAGCGAAACCCTTTACTTGTTTTGTAGACTCCTGTTGTTCCCATAAGGGCAACAGTATCAAGCCCACTGACTGAAGTACACAGCTCAGGATTATGCTCTAGACAGAATCAGTTTGTAATGCTAGGCTCATTAGAAATGCCCCAGTCACGCAAAGCTACTCCCAAAGCGGTTATCAGACCGCAAGAACATTCGTTACAGAAGATTCAGAAGAGCATCAATGGAAGGCGAAGCGGTGTTCTAGGGCCTTGTATTGAAGCATATGAAGCGCATATTGGCGATGAAGGCGAGCCAGTACGTTACTTAAATAACCTTACTTATCCCTTACTGGCCGCCAGAGATGCTACTAAATCTTTAATTAGAGCCGAAATGACGAATCGATGGAGGGACAAACCAGATAGGACTGAGACTGCTATTATTAACTCTCTCAAACGTTCTGCTGGAACAAATTTCCAAACTATGACAGCCTATGCGCTAGCCAAGTATCTTGAAGAGACTGGGAGCGCATGGTATATACAGCATCCTGTACCAAAGGAACTCAAGAGCGCTCTCGCCATTGTTTTCTCCGGCAACGTAGAAATCGAAGGCGAGTCAACTGAAGACCTCGTGCAGGAAGCGCTGGAAGAAAATGCTGATAATAAAGATGCTGAAGCGGCGTCAGTTTTTGTGGTTCAGCCTGATGTTGATATTTTAATTAGGAATTCTGAGTGGAGCGCAGCGAATTCCGGGCGGGAGCCAATTATTCTTCTTTCGGTTAAAACATCTCTTGCAGATCGGGCAGGAATGGCTGCTAGATGGAAAACTTACTTCGATCAAGCTACGAATCCATGTCCTCTGTCAGGAACGGTTGGCTGCTCATATGACAAGCTGGGTATCAAAATGCCGAACGCTGATAAGTATCACATTTATCACGTTATTGTTACGGCGAATATCTATAAGCTGGAAGGCAGAGATGAAAAAGCTAGGCGGGGAGAGCTAAATAGCGGTCAAACCAGAAGCAATACATATATGTTTGACTTAAAGCTGACCACACGCGACGACCCGTCCGCCGATACGCCATCGGATTGGCATCAATTCCCTTATATTATCCAGTTCTTAGAAACAGTATCTACTAGATTCGGCTTACCATCCAGGGCCAGCACAACATTATTTTAGCTGCTCTTCCTGGACCATCTTATTGGTTCTCTATAAGTGGTTGGCGTAACACCATTTCCAGCATCAATTGGGAGAGGCAGTAAGTTTCCCAATAAAGATTTCATCTTGATTATCTCTAATGCGTCTTTCGATAAAGTATACCCGGAAAAGCCTGATGTTCCACGAAGAAGCTCAAGCATTTTGTTCTTAACCTTCTTATCTCTAGAATCTTTAGTATTCGCTTCGGACGCCTTGGCTATCTCAACTGCAATTGCCTTTGCCATAAGCGGAGGTACAGCGTTTCCCACTTGGGTATATTGTGGAACATCGACTCGGCGTTCCATAAATCCCGAAGTTCTTTTCCCCAAAAAGACATAATCATCTGAGAAAGATTGAAGCCTCGCCATCTCTCTAACGGTTGGTATTCTGTGATGCTTATAATGAATCATATCATCTGGTAAGGCTAAGACTGCATTTGATTGGGATTTCCTGTCCATTCTAGCCATTGTGATTTTTCCAGTTCGTAAATGATCAGGCACCTGTGAGATTGTCTTACCCTCTGGTATATAACTAAACATCTCAACAGCCTTTTCTCTATGTTGAGTTGCTAAATGATTATAAATAAGATCACCATGCCTCAGGCCTTCCTGATAAGGACTAGCAGCTTGGCCGGGAATATAATGAGTTTCAAATCCTGGTGCTAAGAAATCAATATCCCCCAAAGCTTCTTCAATCGTTACAATTGGAAGACCATTTCCAAAGAGACTGTGATTACCATGAGTTGTTGAGGGCCAGCTTGGTTCTGCTAAACTTTTGCGCCAACCTATCATAAAAAATCTATTTCTGCGCTGAGGGATTCCATAGTCTGGTGCACTTAGAATTGCGTCCTTGGTCTTATAGCCTAAATCTTCAAGTAGCTTCTTTGACTGTTCATAGGCGAAGCCGCCATACATTTTTTTAAAGCCAGGAACATTCTCCAAAATGAAGTACTGTGGCTTAAAAAACTCAACTGCTCTTGCATACTGCCTGAACAAGTTATTTCTTGGATCTTCTGAATTCTTTTTACCTGCCGTGCTGAAGCCTTGACATGGAGGGCCACCAGTAATAAGGTCAATTTCATCTGTATGATGCTTCTTTTTGATTGAGTTAAGAACTATTGAGAATTCAGTCTCTCTGATGTCGCCGATAAAAACTTCTGTATCGGGATGATTAAAGGCATAAGTCAATCCAGCGTGCGGGTGGAGTTCAAGGGCCGCAGCAACCTTGATACCAGCAAGCTCAAGACCTTCGCCAAAGCCGCCAGCCCCTGCAAATAGATCAATCGCAACGAGCTTCCGAGAGGTCATGATGTCGCTCCAAACTTGAGAGAGGCAGGCATACACAGGCTATACACAGGCGTAATAGTATAGCGATTCCCGCTAGCGGACTGACATACGATGCTGCACAAGCGCAATATTATGAGTGGAGATTGAGGTCTCATATTTTTAACTCCACAGGTGCCACAAATGAGGTACGGCGACCTGAAGGCCGCCGCTACCGAAAAATACTGTGCTAGACTCAGTTTTTGACAGTCAGCTCGATCTGCTGATTGTCAAAATCGTACTCACACAGGAACTCAGTCCTGAGCAGCGCCCCAAAGCTGTTCTGACTGTCTACCCACCCAGACCAGTCTTTGTTGCCGTTCTCGTATGTGGTGACCGCAGCGGCCTTCTCCAGTACGCCAGGAAACTTGGCGGTGGAGGGGGCTTTCAGTTGGGCGCGGACGGCATCTTGGCAGCGGACGATGAATGTGCCGTCATCCAACGACTTTGAGGCTTGGTCGGCCTGTGCCGCTCTGGCTTGCGCGGCTTGCCTGGTACGTTCTCGCATCGCCTCTGCGGCAGCCGCATCCGCCGCCCGCTCGGCTGCGGTGATTGGCTTCAAATTGATGTGCAGGCTCTTCTGCTTCTCCGTGTCCCAGCTCACCGACTGCGCGTGATACCCCTCCGCACTCGCCTTCACGGTATACGGCAGGTCCGTCAGTTTCACTCGCACGGGCGACTGCGTATAGGTCTGCCCATCCAGCTTCACAGTTGCGGTAGCCGGTGTGAAGGTCAACGTGACCTCACTCTTCGGCAAGAGGCTGCCTCCGACGGCGGTCAACGCCAGCCCGCCGATGAGGACACCTGCGGCAGCCCTACGCCTCTTGAGCTTGAGCAGAGGCGTCCTGCGCTTGATGACTCCAATACCGCCCAGAGCCAGAAGTGCCATCCCAATCAGTCCGATGATCATTGCCATAACGCGACCTCCTACAGTCAGCTTTGCAGATTGTATTCTGCATAAAGCGTTATGTAGCGCGCCTTACAACCCCCACACGATGCTGGAGGCGATGCCTCGTTCCTCCACGCGGAAAAGTGTTGACCCTGCCTACCTTCAGGCGCTCGGTCAACACATCCGCGAACTCCGCAAAGCGCGTGGCTGGAGTCAGGACGAACTTGCGGAGCAAGCGGACGTTCACCGCACCCACCCCGGCAAGCTCGAAAATGCTGAGATTGGCAACCCTCAGATCGGAACGCTTATGGCGCTGGCAGCAGCCTTCGAGCTGACTTTGCCTGAGCTGCTGACCTTCCCGTTCCCTCCCGCCACGTCAGTGACAGGACACGAGGACCCCCCTCGGCCATAGTTCTGCCCTCAGTGGGTCTCCGCTGCGCGTCCTGGCCGTCCTGGTGAGGGTTCCGGCAGGTCAGTCCTCGCCGTCCTCCTCGTCCAAATCACGGTCTTTGTGGGCCAGTCGCTCCGCTTTGAGCCGGTGCGCTTGCTGGGCGCGGAGTTGATCGAGGTGTTGCTGCACGCTGCGATTCAGACTCCCCTCGTACCGCAAGATCAGATTGAGCGTGGACTCCTGCGGAATAGCCCTCACCGCCTGTATCTCTTGTAGCAACCCCTCGACACGATCCAGGCACTGGAGCAACTCCACTTGCTGCCATCGCAGATCAGCCACAGATTTGCCAGGCTGAGCTATCTGTGGAAGCGCCTCTGCTGCGCCTCTGAACGTGTCCAGATGATCAACCACGCGCGCCTCATCCGGGCGGAAGAGGCCTGCCGCTTCGATAGCGTCACACAGTGCCCGTAGAGACTCCGGCAGGTTGATCGGGGTACGCCCCTGTAAGAGATGGACCTCAGCGGTCAGCGTCTCGATGGTGTTGGGGTAGGCGGCGTGTTCGAGGGCTTCACGGGCCTGGGCTTGCGTACTGGCTTCCTGCCAACCGTAGAGCTTGCGCCGCCGCCAGAGGGCATAGGCGAGAGCGTCTACGAGTTCGTGTTCGAGATAGCCGACGGGCTTAAGGTCGGCCCGGAGATGAGCCAGGTGGGCGTCAAATGCGGGCTGTTCATCGTCGGTCAAGAGACGGGCGCTGATGCCATGCTTGATACCATTGAGTCGTACTTTCAGCTTCCCGGACTCCATCTGCTTCGTCGTGGGAGGATCAGTCATGGTGTTCGCCTCACTGGAGGGAGAGACCAGAAGAGAGAACTTCTGGTCTAAGCAGTACAGATTTTTAAGCGGAAACAGAACGTTTGAAGAAATCCTCGATTATACCGTTGGCGCTGTCTGAATTTCCACGCCGTGCAATCCCCTTAAGGCAAATTCCATTCTCGCTGCGTACTACGACCATAACATAATCCGAGATTCGAGCAATAAAGCGTGGATCGCGGCGTTCCTGACGTGAAAGAGTACGACCAAAAAGTAACTTTGCCTCATTGATGTGAAGAGGTCTCACATAATCCTTTACTTCAGGATTGTCTCTCAAATATGCGTCATCCATATTGCAGATTAACTGGATATCTAGATCTACTTTGTTCATTTTCTACCTCGGTAACGCTAGATTTATGGTTTTTGTGGTGAAGGCATGGATTTACCAAGAGTATTTCGGATATGAAAAACTTCAAATCTACGACTGATCTTTACAGTCTGAATTTGCGGTTTCTATCTGGGGTGACGCTTCCCTAATTGATGGGGAATGTCACCGGAAAACCGCAAGTTCATGTGTCATCAGGTGCAAGGGCCAGTAGGATCTTTCGCCGGTCCGCGCCCTTGCCGTGTTCGAAAAACTCCACCTGAATGTCTAACTTCTGCATTGCAGGAGCCATACGCCGGACTGCCGCTGAGAGGGCCCTGGCGTTGAACTCAGGAGTTGCACCTGCATAAGACGAAAAAAGCGCTCCCAGACGCGAGAGTCTGGGAGTGTCGAAGTCACAGCCTCTCTGGGAGCGTGCCCGCATTCTGACAGACCGCCTGCTGGCCGTCCCTCCCACGGCTTACCAGCAACGCAGCCTCGGGGCTGCGTTCTCTCTTTTTCTCAATCCAGACGTGAAGATGGCTCTTCACCGAGCCGAGCTCGTCAGCGCCAGTGCCCTCAGTCGCTTCTTCAACGAATACGACTGGGACACCACCGCGTGCTGGACCCTTCTCAGGGACGCCCAATGGGACCTGCTGCTCCAGGCGGCTAAGCGGAAACATCATCCGTGCCTGCGGCTGAGTGTCGATCTCACTAGCGTCCCGAAAACGGGACGCCAGCTCCCGTTCGTTCGCGTTTACAACGAGGTCCACGGCATCCATCTCGTCATCCTCTTTGCGCACTACGGGACCCTGAAGTTCCCAGTGGGGTACCGGGTGTACCGCGGCAAAGGGACGCCCACACCCATCACACTGGCCCGTGACCTGCTGCGCACTGTTCCGCACACCATCCGCACCCGGTTCCGGGTGCGTGTCCTCGCCGATAGCGGCTTCGAGGCAGCCGCCTTTCTTGACGAGGTTCGGACGCTGGGCTTTGAATTCGTGGTCGGGGTACGGTCGACCAGGCGCACCGATCATCCTGGCGTCGTCACCGTTGCCGATTGCCCGCATGGCGGGTACGTCGAGCTCCAGAACTGGCCGCACGACACCCTGACGCTCGGTCGCGTTCAGCGCGGCCAACGTGTGTTCCATGCGGTGTCCTCTGAGTTGATGGAGGGCGACGAGGTGATCTCAGAAGGGGCAAAGCGCTGGCAAATCGAGTCGTTCTTCAAGGAGAGCAAGCATCAGTTTGGGCTGAACCGTTTCGCACTGCGGACCGCAAGGGGATTGGACCGGTGGCTGCTGCTGATCTTCGTCGCCTGGACACTGACCCTGCTGGGCGCACAACCGGGCCAAACGCTGGCGAGCAGCGCACGACGTGCGCTGCTCGCTCTTCAGCCGGAGCTGTATCTCAACCGCTTGCTGCACTTCTTCACGAAAAACGCAGAATTTCTCGGCCAGCACGGCTATTCATTGTCCTACGCGAGGTGCAACTTCTGAG
>NZ_LMOM01000088.1 GCF_001424185.1 Deinococcus sp. Leaf326
CGCTGGAAACCAGAACGACTGGTGACCTTTCTGGAGGCGATCATCAGCCCTTTTTCAGCGTCAGGAGCAGTAAAAAATGAAGTTGTCATCTACTGAGGTGCTGGACGTTTTTCTTCAGGAACATCGCGATACCGAGGCTGCCAAGTCGTTTTTCGTGCGCCTGTTGGAGAAATACGACGTACCGGAGGTCATCCACACCGACAAGCTCTGGAGTTATGGTGCGGCCCTACGTGAGCTTCCCGTGCTCCACAGCGTGGAGCACGTTCAGGTAATCTCCACCGCGCGCTGTAACAATCTGATTGAACAATCGCATCGTTCCACCCGACGGCAAGAACGTCAGCAGCGAGGGTTCACGTCACGAAAACGAGCACAGGGTTTTCTTGACCTGCACGCCCGAGTCTCGGATCTTCACCATCCCGCTCGCCACCGCTGTCTTCACCAGAAAGCAGCCTTCAAAACCTGGCGGCAGGTCGTGCAACAGGTAGCCTGAACTTTAGGCTGACATAGGACCCCACAGGATTCTGAGAGGGAGGGCTCAGAGGACCTGTTGAGGCTCTTCAGGCTCTATGCGCCTGAAGACCTGTTCCCAGATCTCGGCAGGAATACCAAGCGCCCGCTGAAGGCCTTCTCGCTGAGCCACGGGCAGGCCATGGAGAGCCCGCCTTCCTGTTTCCAACCTGCCGTAGCAGGAAAGCGACATCCGGTAGGGCGGGTCCTGACAGGCCAGTCGCTGGATAAGACCTTGCTGCGTCAGACCTCGATGTTCCCGCACCCGCTGTAACCAATGCCGGGGCAGCATACGGTCCTTCGGGTCGTCTAAAGGAGAGCGGTCCGGCAGCGGAGGCAGATCTTGGAAGGGCGAGGTCAAGGGGCACGCCTTTGCAGCGGCACGCCAACCTGCTGCATCCGCTCATCCCACTCCGCCTGAGAAATGTTCAGGACCTGCCGCAAACCTTCGGCCTGAAAAAATCCCAGATAGGAGAAGAGCAACTTCCCTCTTTCCAGCTTGGACAACTGCTCACACGTCAAGGCCACGTGCGGTCCGAGCTCTGCCAGGCGTGCGGCCACATCGACCTGCCGTAATCCCTGCCGCTCGCGCACCAGGCGCAGCCACTCCCGAGTCAATACAGGGGCACTTGGCCAGTCGACCGCCTGCAACGAGAGCTCGTCGTACCTGTTCCCCGGCTTAGGCTTGCTGGACATTGGAGGCTGTCATTTCTTGCGCTCGCACGCGACACCATCCCGGTCGCGGTCGAGCCGCGTGTGGTAGGCCGGCGTGCCCCGCTTGATGTCCCAGTAGCCGGCCGCGTTGGCCGCCTTGCAGTTCCTGAAGCCCCCGACCGGCACAGGACCAGCCGCCAGGGCTGAGGTGGAGGCGAGCACAATCACTATACAGAGACTCTTGACGCTACCGTTTCTTCTCTTCACCAGGTTTCCCCCTTCAATTCGTGCAGTACTTCTTCCAGGGCGCCGCGCCCGGCTGCCCTGTACGGAACATGGAACCCTCAATATACGGCCCGTCGTGCGTACGGTCCCGCTTGTACACCACCTGCATCGGCCCGAAGCTCGCTTCTGCCTTCCGTATCCCCTGACGATCGAGCCGCTTCAGCTAGACCGTGATTCCTTCCAGGCGCCCGGCGCTGAGATTGAAGCAGCTCGTGGCGACCCGGTTAGTGCCCGAGGTCAGGAGGTCGATCTCACTTGGCTTCAGGTGGTCCTTGAGGACGAGGAGGCTCAGGGAGGAAATCCGGCCGCCCGAGGTTTGTTTGACGACATCCACTGCCAGTTCCAGGGGGGTCGCGTCGCGGGTGCGCTTACCAACGATGAATAGGGTGTCTGTGAGGCGGTCCTGCCCCCGCTGCCGGTGATGAGCGCCTTGATCGGGATGCCGGCCGCCTGGGCAGGAGCAGCGAGGAGGGAGAGAAGGATCACGGTCAGCAAGTTCTTCATGGTGTTCCTATCAGTTACACGGTCGGTGGAATTGAGTGGCCCAATCTTCGGAGCGTACTCGTTCATTTCAGAGCGTCAGACGCAATCTCATTTCCCGGGGCGCGGCGGCCTTGGATGACTGACATCTTTCAGTTTGAGCGACGTTGCGTCTTTGCGCGGCCAGCACAGCTAAAATAGTGACCCTCTCAAGCTCAACCTCAACAAACTGCACCCAACCGACCAATGTCCGCCTGAGATGCTCAGCGAGTTTGCCTAGGGTCTGTGCGACTGAACCAGAGATGGGCATCCTGAGGCGCGAGAAGGGCGGACCGCCCGGTGCGCTTATCCTTTTTCCACCATGACGTTCAAACCGCCCCCGCTGCGCTCTGAACAACGCGAAGAGCTGATGCTGGCACTCCAGGCCACACGTGATGAGATTGAACAGGCCCTGGCGCTGTTGGGTCAGGTGGGCAACGCTGGGGCGGCGTCAGCCTTGGTCGCAAAGGCGATCGCTCCGGCCCTGAAGGCGAATGATGCCTTGTTGGAGGAGATGAACAGTCCGGCTCGTCCACCCCCGCTTGACGAGGCAGCAGAAACACACCTGCAGCAAGACGCACGCACGCTCCAACACTGCGCCGAGGCCATCTGGGCCACCGTCAGGGATCCAGCGGCACTGGACGCGGCACGCCGCGGGCATCTCCCGATGCATGACTGGGTCGAAACGGCATTCGTGGCGACCATCAACCTGCGAGATTTCGCGTGGCCCACCTGGCCACGGGTGGAGCGTGCACACTTGGCCGTGGGGTATGAGGTGGTCGCTGCTCAGCGGTACGTGCTGTATGGAGAACATCGGTTTGGCCCAGCAGCGCTGCCCACAGACATGCACAAGTTCCCTCAACGGCTGTCATGAGCTTCCCGTTCACGTTCAAGCTCGACGCCTCGACCAGCAATGCGCCTGTGGCCCTGACGCGGATTCAGTCGTAGAGCCCCTAGCTCTCCCGATGATCCAAACCATCAAGTCGCAAGGTGTCGCTCTCATCACGATGAACGCCGTCACTCCCGATGTGTTTCTCCGAAATCGCCGCACCGTTCTTGAAGACGTGCACCAAGGCCATGGCGTGCCCTCGCCCTAGACCAAACTCTTCTTTCAACCAGGCAACAATCTCGTTTGCTTTGGTCTTCGGATCGGTGAATCCCTTCGCCTGCGCGAGAGCGACAAATTCATTGGGCGTTTTGCCAGTCTGCTTCTCGATGTTGTCAAGGTACGCTTGAAACGACATGAAGGCCTCCTCATAGGGTGGTGGTGTATCTCAAGCGTACTACGCGGAGAACGTAAAACCGCAAGTCTGAGTTAGAGCGAGCTGGTCAGAATGCCCCCATTTCACTAGACCTGTGGTATGGGATGGTCGGCCAAGTCATTCCGCAAGCGGTTACCCGATGGGCCGTCATGTTCCATAGCTGTCCTGGCGGCGGCAAAGGTCCACGTTATCTGGGAAGGTGTGCAGACTGTCCCCAGGACAAGACCCCGGG
>NZ_LMOM01000089.1 GCF_001424185.1 Deinococcus sp. Leaf326
TGCGGTCCTGGATGTCCGCCTCGTGGACCTTGATCGCCATGACCAGCCCTAAGGTGTCGACGAGCAGGTGACGTTTCCGACCACTCACTTTCTTGCCCCATCGTATCCGCGAGGCCCGCCAGCTTCCGTGGTCCTGACGGATTGGCTATCGATGATCGCGGCGCTGGGGGTCGCTGTGCGACCCTCACGTTGACGAACCAATTCTCGAAGGATCGTGTGGAGTGCCTCCCAGACGCCCTGGAGTCGCCAAAGACGGTGGGAGTGATAGACCGTTTGCCACGGAGGCAAATCATGAGGCATCGCTCGCCAAGCGATGCCGCCCCGCAGGACGTAGAAAATACCGTCCAGGATCTCCCGAAACGACCATTTCCTAGGACGTCCCACGGAGGCTTCTGGAGGGAGGAGCGGGAAAAGAACGTGCCATTCGGCGTCCGTCAGATCGTTGGGATAGGCAGATCGGGACATAGGTGCATCACCTCAGCCCAATCGTCCACCTTTATTGGTGCGGGAAAAACCTGCACCAGCACGTTTTTCAGACGCACTTTAGATCATCAAGACATCCATTATCGCTCGTCTCTGCCCTCGCTGTCTCCATGCGCCGAGACGAAGAAGCCCATATCGTATTCAGGCGTCGCAAACCCCCAAGACACCTGAAAGTCCAGTTGCCGAGGCTTGGGCCGATCAAGGTGAATTACAACTTCATGCACGATCCCTTGCATTCCAAACCCACGCCGCCCTGCTTGCCGTGTCATCCCCATGAGGACATCGAAACTTCGCTTATCCAGCACCGTCCAGGAGTCCTCCGGTTCCACCACGCCAGGGCGGTCCCAAAAGAAGGCTCCTCCGATCAACCCCTTCACCTCGATGTCTCGGATGTACAACGCGACCGGGCCTGTGTTGAGCAGCACCAATTGAGTCGCGGCTGTTGGCCCAGAGCGCAGACTGTCGACGGTGCGGGTCGTCGCCCAGAGCTCAGCGTCCGTTGCTCCCAGAACCTGACGCCACTTGCCCAACTGTTCTGAAGGCAACATGCTTCTTCGTATAACCGTTTCTCAACGGCGGAGTGTACTGACCTATTGTCCTTAACCAAGTGGCAAAACGAGACCCGTTGAGCATCCACGGCGCCTTGGCTTGTTGAAGCACGCGGCCCCCTTCCCCGTCATAACGAGTCAGGGAGCGCCTCTTTCAGTAAGCCCCCTCAATAGGGACGTATTCGAGCACCAGATCCTGTTTCTTCAGCAGGCTCAAGGCCAGAGTAAGAGTGGCTCGCCGTTGATTGGCTAGCGTTTTGCGCTTTGTTCTTCTCACCCTCTTCCTGTCGAGCAGACCCTAGGATTGGAAGCTTTTGGCAGAAGCCTTGGGTTGTCTCGCCGAGATTGGTCGTCTACGTCATGAGTTCAGAAACATCCTCGTGGTCGGGGCTGAGGATAACCAGGGGTGGCGACGCGTCATGAAAATTCCTGCGGCGGTGCCGCAGTGTGTGGGGAACGGAAGAGCTGCAGTGATCCGGCCTCCACTCGAATAGGCCACTGCGCCTGAGTCTTCATGAAGTATCCCCGTGCAGAGTCTCCGTGAGGTCTCCACCACTGGACCCCGCGCCAACTGTTATGGAGTCTCGTTCTGCTGCGAACTGTCATGGGATCTGAAGCGCCGCCGCTTCAGCCCAGGGCACAGAAGACTCGTCAAGTCCAGGGAAATCCTTGACGGGTGTCTAGCCCCGGGCTATTTCTCACCGACCACTAAAACGTTCAGCTCTGGCCTGTCTCTGAACACCATCAGGCCATTTTGAAGAACGGCATGTGCGCCCGCAGCCGTCGGCGACTCTCTTGAGGCAAGACCCACATCGTCAGGAACTGAAACCAACGTCGGCTCCCTGCCTTGACCTGCTGCAATTCTCTGCACAATTGCCAGAACGTTCCTGCGGAATGAGAAACATCATAAAACGGAGCGATTTGAAGCACCAGAAAGCCGCTTTGCGCCCCCCTCGACAGCACGGCTCGTCTAGTATTCAGCCACGTCCAGGAGTCCTCGGCTGAAGGTGATGGTGTGTCCGACACTCGCCAAACGGAAAGAGGATCTGGATGCATCGTGATCGACCGGCCATGAACTTCGACCGCCTCGAGAAGCCAGTCCCATTCTGGATATCTCGGAACCGCTGGCCAGGGGTGGGCCAACAGGACGCTGCGCCGGATCAGCAGGGTCGACCATTGAAGAATGGCCTCACCAGCACCCAGTCCCTTTCGGTCAAACAGGTAGTCCCCGAGCAAGGTTCCACCTTCGTATAAGCGCCAGGGCCAGACCTCATCGCCCCGAGCTGTGCGGTGAATCAGTCGGCTGCTGATGATGTCCGCATAAGGCGTCCGGTTCCAGGCCAGCTGCTTGGCGAGCTTGTCGGGGAGCCAGAGGTCACGGTCGTCGAGGAGCGCAATCCATTCTCCTCTCGCTTCCTGCACCCCAGCATTCAGGGCGTGCTCAGGAGGCAGAGGAGAGGCCAGATCAAGCACGGTCAGCCGGACGTCTCGCAGCGCTTGTAGGGCCCCGCGCACGGCGGGGTCCGCCCTGTCGGTCACCACAATCACTTCCAGCTCGTTCAGGGTCTGTCCCAAGGCACTGCGGACGGCCTGCTCTACCCACGCCGCCCCATGTCTTGCCAGGATGACGACACTCACCCGAACAGGGGGCCTCAGTGTTTGGCCTGCGCTGCTTTGGAGATTTGTTGTCATCCCGCTGACGCGCCTGGGAGTCGAAGGCGGCGCTTCTGCGGGAACGCTCCAGACTTCCTCACTGTGCCCAGGGAGCAGGTCCTGAAGCGTATCCCGCAAGTCCAGGCGAGGATCTGGACCTCTCTCCTTGCACTGTCGGAAGCTGGCCGCTGCC
>NZ_LMOM01000090.1 GCF_001424185.1 Deinococcus sp. Leaf326
TCACACCTCCAGAAGACCGCCTTTCGTCATTTTTGGCGATCCTCAAACCTGTTGAGGCTGTTCAGAACAGGGAAAACTGAAGTTGTCCTCTACTGAGGTACGGCCGTTCAATCTCAAGCCGATCTTTTACAGACAGAAGAAGGCGCGGTTTTGCTGGACAGTCTTTTGGTGATCCCACTGGACCGTTTGCCTGCCTCCGCACCACTTCCTTAGACTGAGGCTCCTCATGCCGACGTTCTGCCCTCCCACAATGGACGTATTTCCTGCCCTCCTCAGCCGTTGCCTGGGACGGCCCGTCACGCCGGGCGACATCACGCCGCTGACTGGAGGCACATACAACGCGGCTTACCGGGTCGTTCTCCCGAAAGGCTCCATCGTCCTGAAGATCGCTCCGCCCCCCCAGCGGCCCACGTTGAGGTACGAGCGCCATGCCATGCAGGTCGAGGCGCGGGCGATGCACCTTGCGCGCACGCACACCCGCGCCCCGCTCCCGGACCTGCTGGGCACCGACTTCAGCCGGACCCTGCTGCCCACCGACGCCCTGGTGATGAGTTTCCTGCCCGGACGTCCCCTCGACCAGCAGCGCGCTCTGCTGTCGGCAGAGGAGCGGGTTGCCGTGGACTGGCAGATTGGCCGGCACCTGCGGGCACTTCATGAGGCGACCGGGCCGGCCTTCGGCCACCTGCTGGACGAGGACCGGCAACATCCGCGCTGGCGTGCCGCCTTCAATGTCCTGGTGGAGGACGTCCTCGAAGACGCCCGGCAGGCGGGGGTGCCTCTGCCCGTCAGCGAGATTCATGACGTGCTGAACCGCCATAGTCCCTTGTTGGATAGCGTGACCAGGCCCGCCCTGCTGCTGTGGGATTCCTGGGACGGCAACGTCTTCGTCGAGGTGGAAGGTCAGACTCCATACGTCACCGGCTTCACCGATTTCGAGCGTGCCCTCTGGGGCGACCCACTGGCAGAGTCCCAGTTGTTCATGAGGCGGGAGCATGCGGCTTTCGCTGAGGGCTACGGCAGAGACTTGCTGAATACACCGGAGGACCGCCTTCGCCGGGGTTTGTACGACCTCCACCTGCTGCTGGTCATGGTGGTGGAGTGTACCTACCGCACTCTGGGCGCAGACAGCTATGAGGACTGGGCCCGCAAACAGCTCGTGCAGGTTCTGAAGGAGCTTCAGTAATGGGAATCCGCTCTGCATCCGGATGTTCTGTCCAGCTCAGGACCTGGGTTCGTCTGGACCGATTCAGGACTATCGACCGTTCCGATGTCCTTTCAGAGTCAGGGGGCGATACAGGTACTGCAAGAGCACCCTGACAACCATTCATGAAGGGAAATTCGACCCTCTACGGATAACGTTTTTACTTGATCTAACGTCACTTGGGTTAATCAACAAAAAGGGCCCCGGAGCAGGTTTCGTCGTCATCGTTCACCTCCTTTTTGCTTGTGCTTGTCCCTAGGCTTTGGGTGATGCTGAGCTCAGGGCAGACCTAAAAAATCCCACGCTCAGGCAAGAGTCATAGGCCTGCAGCAGCTCAAACTTCATCTCACGTTGAGCTGTTCCTATCGGCACGCCACGGGTACGGCATGATGCCCTCCATCTACACCTCACAGCACATCAGGCCTCTGACGACTACGTTCAAGGCATGAACGCACAACAGCTCGAGGCCTTCATTCACTTTCACGAAGGCACAGCCACCGTAACTCCCGACCTTCTGTCCGCAGCCGATATGGATCTCCTTTACAAGGCCAACAAGGCAGGCGCCTTCGTCCAGGCACAAACCAACATGGGTCAGGGCTACACCGTGGTCGGCATTGTCGCCGTTCCCTCCAGTCCGAGCCTCGAAACGCAAGAAGCGCAGGCCTTTGTACTGATCTACAGCGGCGAGGCGGAAGTCCCTCTCCCTGAAGCGTAAAAAAGCCCCGCGTTTGGCGGGGCACCCGCGCCGACTTCACCCGGCCGGCTTGTGTTGTGGAGATAGGAAGAGTGTGGAGAGGATACGTCAGACCAATGTCCGTACTGCCGGCAATTACTGTCGCCAGACACTGAAGGGCTGACTGTAGAGGCAATGACCTTCCAGAGATTTATCGGTCAGATAATGGGTTGTCTCTCAAAGTAACGTATGCACATTGACGAGCGGACAGAGATCGCGCGACATGCCCAGGCCAAAGCCAGTCGCTTTCTGGTGCATCAGCGTCAATGGGAACACTCTGTCATCGCCGCCGTCAGTGCCGCCCTCACCTGCGCGAAGCGCGCCATCCTCGATCAAGGTGGCCAGCTGAACGAATTTCAGGAAGAACTCAGCAGCATCCAGAAACAGCTGGCCATCCAGTGTCTAAGCTGAAGAGATCCATGTCTATCGGCACCGCAACGATGTCAATCCCGAACTTATTGATCTCGGCGTAAATTATCATTGCTATACTGAGTGGGTATGTCTGGTTGGAAGCCCTCAAAACTCACCCGTGCCCAGCAGGAAGAACGCCGCCTCGCYGCAAAAGAATGGCTGCAACAAGGGACCTTCTCCCGCCAGGCNTCTGGTTGGAAGCCCTCAAAACTCACCCGTGCCCAGCAGGAAGAACGCCGCCTCGCTGCAAAAGAATGGCTGCAACAAGGGACCTTCTCCCGCCAGGCCATCGCAAAGCACTTCGGGGTCTCCATCCACACGGTTGGCACTTGGGTCACGCGGCTGAACCAGCAGCGCACCCTCGAGGCCACCGTCGCGACCGGACGTCCCAGCCGATTGACGGACGAACAGCGCGAAGAGAT
>NZ_LMOM01000091.1 GCF_001424185.1 Deinococcus sp. Leaf326
AGACCTCGAACGGCTGCCGTCAACGCTGGTCGGGTTTCATTTTCTGGCTGCCTGTGTTCTGCTCTGTCACAATCTCAAGCCCCTTTTTGCATAAGGTTCTTGGCAGCCTCTAGCCTTCTCAGCACTGCTCAGGAGGGGAAAGCCTGCTTCCGTAATCTCCGCTCGCAACACCCGTACGTCAGACGTGGGGCTGGGACGGGACCGTATCGCGTGCGGATGATGTGGTAGATCTGGTCTTCAGCGGTCAGCTCCCGGACCTCGCGCCCATGATCGTGCAGGTGCGGTAATCAAAGGCACGAAGAGCGACACTGTGGCATGACGCCTGCGCCTCGCAGCATTCCTCTGCCTCCCATGCCGATCTGGCTCCGCGCGTTGGGCATCCTGGTGTGCCTCGCACCTCTGATCGCAGGGCTGACCAGCCTGGCCTTGGGCAGCGAAGATACGCGGGAGTTCCTGGGCGGCCTCATCTTCATCCTCCTCCTGTTGTTCTTCGTGCTCCTGCTGATTTTGGTGGTGGCACTGGCGCCCCCCATCTGTTGGGGTCTGGGCTGGCGACCAGGAGCAGCGGGTGGCTCGGGCTCCCTCGTCCTGATCGGCTTTGCCTTCTTGCTCGGGAACAGCGACTCGGACCGGGCGCTGGGCGGCTTGCTGATGCTCCATATCCCTCTACTCGGCTTACTCGTCTGGGAGTGGAGAGGCGCTATTCGTCGGCGTCAGTCCGTTGTTGCCGCACTTGCCGCGCGGTCCATGGATGAACAGCCAGGATAACCTTGAGGACCACCAGTGAAGGCCGGGCGTACCCTGGAGAAATGGGCATCCTGCGGATTCAGCAGAAAGATCACCTGGACGTGACGGCGGTGAGCGCCAGGCTACATCTGGAGGTAGCTGGCGAAACCTTGGTGATGGGGAACGCCGCCACCGAGCGAGCGAGTGAGGGAAGTGCGAGAAGTGAGCGGACAGCTCCAGGCCCTGAGTGTTCCTGCAGCGCAGATTCAGGTGCGGGGGGTGGAGATCAGCAGCCGGACGGGCCTGCTCGCCAAGCAACAGAAGGCCCGGTTCCTACTGGTGGTCGAAGTCGAGCCGGCTCTGCTGCCCCAAGTGCTCGGGGTCCTCGCCGATCAGAAGCAGGTGGAGCTCCAACGTCTGGAGTGGGTCTTCGATGAGTTCGAGGCGAGCCTGCGTCTGGGGCCGCAAGCGATGCGCAAAGCCCGGTAGCGGGCCGACGCCATTGCAGAGGCAGCGGGTCATAGGGTCATAGGAGTCATGAACGCCTCAGACACCTGGGAGATGCCCGTCAGCACCGTCAACCTCCAGCCGGACTGGATGGGACAGGAAGTCCAGCGGGCCAGTCGCACCCGCTCAGGACCCTTGGACGCCGGCGTGAACTACACCTCGACGCACGTCCTGAGCGTGCAGCTCACCGTGGACTTCCAACTGGAGTAGGGATGTGGGTTCGAGGAGAAGACGTCCGGAGCACAGGGGTTGAGATGGCGCTGCACCGCTGTCTCACTATCTTCCAGATTGAGGTGAGCCGAGAGCGTTTACGGCTTGCTGCTTGCCGTAGGCTCACGGCGGCCCTGGATGATGACCTCCTCCAGCCAACCACGTTGCGTGGTCCGCGGACTTCCCGCACGGTGAACGTCCCCTCTTCCAACTGGGCGAGGAGCGCCCGCAGTTGCGTGATCGTGGCCGCCTGGATCTCCTCTGGCGTCTGCACCTCGATCGCCGGGCTACGCCGCACATGCTCCGAATTTAAGCGTTGGACCACACTCCGAACGTCATCAAGGTAAAGATCCAGTACGACGGACATTTCGGTATGTGCATTCTGAACTTCCAGCTCCCAGCGGTCCAGAACGGTCACTGCTTATGCCGCGCTGTAGAGGTCTGCACTGGTCGGCAGCTGGCAGGCGCGCATGCGGGCAATCAGTTGCTCCTGCGCGTCGAGCAGCAGTGCTTTCGATTCCTCCCCATTCTTCTTGAAACCGATCTCTTCGGCGAGATCCTTGAGCGTCGCTGCCACAAGCACGGCCTCATCCGAGGTCCTGTCCAAGCCATCATGCAGCAAACCCGTCATGTGGTGCGCGTAGCGAATGAGCCACCCCACCCACTGCAGCGGATAAGGTGCCTTTTCGTTCTTATACTCTTCGTCGCTGAGATAGCGGAGCTCGTATCTGCCGTAGGTGAGGCGGACGTAGGGTGGCCAGTCGCGGTCACCGGGGGTTCGGGCGGCTCGAAGTTCAGGGACACGGGAGACGTCATATCCCAGGCTAGCGCGCCGGCAAATGCTGCGGGGCCGCACTCACCACCAAGGGTAAGAGTTGGCGATTGTCCTGGCGATGTATGTCTCGTAGTACAACAAGAAGCCGGTAGACGCCCAGATATACACGCGAATTAGAGGCTGAGGACAGAACGGAGAGGAGTAGGGTCCAGGAATGGTCGATCAACTGGTGCCGAACGAACTCTGGACGCTCGTCGAGCCCGTATTTCCTGCGCCGCCTGC
>NZ_LMOM01000092.1 GCF_001424185.1 Deinococcus sp. Leaf326
AGTCCGGCAGGGTTTTGTCCAGTTGCTGGTGCCTCTGGGAAGTCCAGCATGCGCGCCAAAACCGTCGGGCCGTTCACCAGGACGACCCAAAGGGAAGTATTCAGGCCGAGCGCCTCGCTTCCCGGCTCTGAAAAAGACTGCCTGACGGCCTTCGACCCCATAACAGGCGACCGCGACAAGCGCGGTCGGCTTAAATCACGAGCTAAGAAGACACCCTGAGTGCTCTCTCCCTATTTCCCCGACACTTTTGCGTGGTTTCACTCCCTCTCAAACGAGTCCAGAGCGGACAGATCGCCCCAGGCGGCATTGATGGTCATCCTTCTTTACGGGGGACTGTACCGACACCTTTGCGTGATTTACCTGGGACTGTGCCGATGCTTTCGCGTGATTGTGTTCCCTCGCCCCACCGACACCTTTGCGTGATTGAACGATTTTTTGCGTCTCACACGGGATCAAGAGCTGCTTTGCATCTGAGAAACACAAGGGCGCTGGATCTCCGATACTTTTGTGTGGTTCCGACGCTACAGTACCGATACTTTTGCGTGATCCGGCGGCAAATCCCCGACACCTTTGCGTGGTTTATAACGATTTTTATCGTCTGAGACGCAAAAAATCTTTTCCCTGTTGTTGTTTCTTTTTATGTTTAATAAAACAAAAGAACTACAACAGTGGGGGAGAGGATGGGACCGAAACACTTGGGCACAGAGCACGAAAGGCGAGACGAACGCAATATTGCCCGCCTTGGGATCATCAGCATTCAGTCGCGCGTGGACGATGCATTAACTCTCTGGAACGTTGAGTTCGCCATCGACGGCCGCCCTTACCGTGTGGAGTGCGCGGCGCCATACGGTCGTCCCCACGGCATCGATACAGATATCATTCTGGCGATTCAGACCCTGTTCTTCCGGTCTGGTTGCCCATCACACAACTGGCTTCACACCACCGCCTATGAAGTCAGGAGCGTGGCAGGCCTTCCAGACAATGGCCGGACCTACCAGCGACTCAAAGAGGGCCTCAAACGGCTGTGGGGAACAGGCTTTGTGGTGGGAGAAGGCTGGTATGACGCACAACGGGATCGGCAAGTCTGGAGTACCGATACCCTCCGCTACATCGAACGTATCCGGTATCACGAAGTTGATGCGGAGCCGGAACAGCTTCCAGGACTTGACCCTTCAGCAACCCTCAGTATTCATCTGGGGGAGCAGTTGGCGACCAGTATTCGCGCGCGCCATCTGCAGGTTCTCGACGGGGGACTACTCATCCAGCTTGAGCAGCCGCCCGCCCGAGCGCTGTACCGCCTTCTGGAGGCGCACCGAACAGGACCTCAGGAACGTCGGCAGATGACCCTGCGCGTCAATCTGGAGGACTGGCGACTGGCCTGCGGCATTCAGTCAGAACGGCCGGAACTGGTCAGACGTGCGCTGGCACCCGCCCATGAGGAGCTCCGGGCCATCAACTATCTGGCTGATGTCCAAATCATCGGCCGTGGCCGGAAACAGGAGATCGAGTACTCTTTCGCGGAACTGAATGCCCCTGACCCGGCTATGGTTGAACTTCTGATTGGGATCGGCTTAAGCCGCGTCTCGGCCACGAGCTTAGCCGCAGACCACGGGGAACGTGTGGAGACAGCGGTCGCCTTCGTCCGATCCCGACAAGCGACAGCAAAGGTCAAAAACCCAGCGGGACTGGCGGTGGATTTTTTGAAGCACGAAGAGAAATACATCTTGCCTGCAAATTTATCCGCATCAGTTCCTCCAGCCTCACACGGCGAAGCCCGACTCCAACTTCAGGTCGAGGAAGAGGCGACCGTTCGAGCCACGGACGAGCGTCGCCAGCACGTTCGAACACTGGCGCCTGACGCGCAGTATGACGCTGTAGCCCCTGCCCTCCGGATCATGCTTCGGCCATTGGGCAAAGGACTGCCGACGGTTCTCGAGGCACGCTGCCGGAGTGGCGAGTTATCTGCTGCCGATCTCTCCGAGCAAGCCGCTCGAGCTAATGAAGAGATTCGTATGCAGGCATTCATTGATGACCTGCGTACACGGCTTTCTTCTTAGGTCCTCTGCGCAATCACGCAAAGGTATCGGTACCGCCTGATCCTTGCTGCCCGAGCAGAGCGTGAGTCAGGCTGACATGAGATGAGGTTCCCCCCTCAGTCGGTCCAGTCCGGTTGCAAAGACAGCGTACCTCAGCCCGCCTGAAACAGGCGGGCGTATTCATTCGGTGAGCGGTCTTCCAGAGAGCTGTGTGGGC
>NZ_LMOM01000093.1 GCF_001424185.1 Deinococcus sp. Leaf326
CGCCACAGGGCCCCGTGCCGTGAGGTCGTTCTGGAGCAGGCTGGCGTCCCCTGTGATTAGGTTTCTTGGTGTCTGGACTTCTTCCAGGGGCTGCAGTCCAGCGCTGTCGGCATAGACCCGGAGTTGTCCCCCGAAGGCCGGCGCTTCGACGGTGGCTCGGCCGCTGGCCGTGACCGGGTGGCCCAGAGTGAGACTGGCATTCCCGACAATCAGGGGAGAAGGGGTGCCGCCCAGCGTGAACTGGCCCTGCCCCGCATAGCTGCGGGCGGTGAGCTGGACCTGGCCCCCAGCCTGGGGGCGGAGGCGCAGCTCGGCTCCTCCTTCTTCCAGGGTGAGTTGGTAGCCAGGCGTGCCGGGGATCGCATCCGGGTTGAGGGGCTGTGCACCCTCCAGGCTCAGGGTGATATTCGGCAGACGTACGGGCAGGCCGGAGGCGTCCTGCACTTGCACGCGCACGATGGCTGGGCGGCGGGCATCTCCTGCCTCTACGAGGGAGAAGGCCACCTGAGCGGCCACGCCAGGGACCTGCACCGTGATGGTCTCGCCTCCTGCTTGGATCGTGTTCGAGCCGGGACGCAGGGGCACAGCCACGTAAGTCAATTCCCCAAAGTTTGGCCCCCGGACCCGCTTGCCGATGAGGGCTGTGGGAACGAGGTCGCCGTTCACGCGCAGCTCGGGCTCGTCCCTGACGTAGTTCACCTGAATGCTCGTGCTGTGTTCCTGGATGATGGCCCCGTCCAGAGGGAGGCGGAGAACGCCAGAGGTGCGGCCTGGTGCTGTCTCTTTGGGGCGTTGCGCGGTGCGGGCGTCGTCTCGGTCTACGTCGCCCTGGAGGAGGTCCTGGCCTTGTTCGGTAACGCGGAGAATGCCGGGCTCGGCGAGAGGAGAGAGGGCATCCTGATGCGTGACCCGGTAGGTGAGGGCATGAGCACCGGCGGTCAGCGTGAAGTAGAGGCGGCCTGAGTGCCCAACCCGCACGTCGACGGGCTGCCCATCGGCGGCCGCACTGCCCGGCACGAAGGTCGCGCCCTCCGGCAACGTGTGGGCGACGAGCAGGGTGCCGCTCGCCACGACCTCCAGGCCGAGCGTGATGGTGCTTTCCCGAGTCGCGCTCGACGTCGGGGCCGCCGTGGAGATGGGGGGAAGGGTCATGGCCTGCGCGCTCCCGAGGAGCAGGGCGGCACTCAGAAGCATGTTGGGAAGCAAGGCCTTCATTTGGGGGGTTCTCTCCGCGTGGATGACAGGGTCAGGGGTCAGGGCCGCATCGGGCAGCTCCGAACGGAAGGTGTAGGTCAGCGTGACGGGCATCTGAGCGCGCACGGCAACCCGCTGGGAGCGCTGTGTGGCGCCGGCGTTGGCGGTGTCCTTGAGGGCTTGAGCGATGCGGACGTTGGTGGGGAGGTAGGCGATGATCTGGTTCTGGGCGTTCTTGATCGCGTCGACGACTTGCTGTGCGTGTGCGGTGGCGGAAGTCAGAACCGCGAGTGTGGAGGCCAAAAGAAGACGTCGCATACCTGCATGGTGTGCGACGTTCTGGTTGTCCGGGGCTTGATCAGGCCTCGCGGAGTGTGCTGCGGCGTCGACCTGACCAATAGGGGCGGGCGTAGCCGAGGGTCTGGTGGTCGAGGTTCAGGGGGTTGTCGCGGAGGCCAGCCTGCCGGATCTGGGTGAGGTGGTAGTAGATCGCATCCTCACCGTCTGCGGGTGGGAAGGCGAAGCGCCAGGCCTTACGTAAGTCGTGCGAGAAGGAGAGCAGGTCCTCCCAGGGGAACACCCTGCCGGCCGCGAATTGGGGGCCGCCACTGGCTTTGAGGTGGCGGTGGATGAGGCGGAGGATGACGCCTCGGTCTTTGACGTGGGCGAGCTGGATCAGGGTGCGGGCGCGGGTGATCTCGCCGGTGCTGACATTGATGTGCTCCCAACGGAGCCGGAGGAGTTCGCCGGCGTTGAAGTTGAAGGCGTAGATGAAGTACAGAGCGAGCCGGAGGGGCACGTCCTTGGTCTGCTGCAGGAGGACGCTGACCTGCTGGGGGGAACAAGGGACAGCGGGGCGGTACTCGGCGGGAGGGCGGACATAGCGGCGGGTGGGGTTGTTGTCAGTGAGGCCATGGAGGATGAGGGCTTCGTAGAGGTTACTGAGGGCAGTGAGGCGAGCGAGCTGGGTGTTGATGCTGGCGGGGCCAAGGGAGGTGAGGCGAACGGTGAGGGGTTCACGGCTGGCGGGCTTTGGCGTCGTCGAAGATGGGTCGGAGGCGACTGCGGATTTGGTTGGGGGCTTGGCCGAGGTCAAGGTGGGTGGTGAGGTAATGGAGATCGTAGGAGCCAATGGCCTCGCGGAGGAGTTCCATAGGATCAGTATATTTGGTAAGCCAATTTAGATTGGGATAACTACTAAAAGCTTTTCCTCGCTCTCTCTGATGCTTTTCTCCCTAAGCCTGTGCCAGAGCAAAAGCATAGGGAGGTCTCTGATAAAAGTGAGGTGAGGTTAAAAATCTCTACAGGAAGGAGAATTTCCAGTCCTAGGTAAATATATCTGGAAATTCTCTCTTCTCTAGAGCTCACTTTGCCCGTCCTCAACCCGCTTGATCCCGCCCTCCAGCGCCTCCACTTCATCGTGGGTCCACCCAGGTGCCGCGGAGACCTTATGAGGGGCTTTGAAGGGCAAGGGCGCCTGCTGCTGATGCCCACGGCCCTCTCGCGGCCCGCCTGGGCACGCTCAGCGCCGGCGAGATTCTGACCGGCACCGCAGCCCTCCACTTGAACCAGACTGGGCTGACCCTCCTGATCGAGGAGGTCGCCCGCGTGGCTCCGAATACGGAGCGCCTGGCGACCGACAATGGGGGAGGGGTCCTCCTCCGGGACGGTTGGCTCTCTGCCCGTGCACGGGGCAAGCTGATGTCCGCTCCTCACCTGATGCGCCTGGAGAACGACACGTCCATCTGCAATGCCACGCTCGGCATGACGCCCAGGCGACGACCCGAGGACACGCCGGAGAACCGGCCGCCTCTCATTCCCATTGAGCTCGCCGTCTATGGCCCGGAGGCCTTGCGCTTCGCGGCGCTGGAGGCTGGCCGATATCTGGTCGTCTCGGGCGCGCTGCAGCGGCGGCTCATCAGCCAGTCGCATCAGCGGCGCCCACGTATTGAGGTGGAACGGTACGAGACCTTGCACCTGGAGCGGGCCCTGATTTGAACACCCGACAGAGGACTGCCCGCCAGTGACGGCGGGCAGGTGTTCCTTCGGAGTCAGGACCGGATGGGGCCAGAAGCGAGAGGGATTACTTCAGGGCGGTGAGGAGAGCCGCGAGGCCAGTGCAGAGGGTGCCGAGGGCCGTCACAAAGACGGCGACCTCAGCCCACTTCACTGGCTTCCGCGTGCGCTTCGGTGTATCCTTACGACGGTTACTCGTAAAGATCACCTCCTTTTGAACGCACCTGGGTTGCCTCCCAGGTGCGTTTCGCACAAGTGGAATTGCACCTCTGTTCTGGCTTGTCATTCGGCCCGTTCCCCTTCGGAACCCCCTCAGTCTACCTCATCAGACTGCCGAAAGAAAGCGTCCAGGCCGTCAAATTTCGAAATAGACAGGGGTGCTTCTCCCCTCATTTCCACAAAGAAACACGGCCTCTCACGGCCGTGTCGCATTGTCACCAAGTCTGGGCTATTCCAGCGCT